>NZ_JAUBSX010000113.1:0-17153 GCF_036704885.1 Microcoleus sp. F4-D5
GCCGCTTTTACCAACAAGGTATGCGGGCTTCAACCCTTATACAGTCTATCTCGTAGACCTCTTTGTCACCCCCCCAGCATTATAATTCGCCATACCTATTTCTTTCAATTCCCTTTTAATCAAAACTTAAAAGTAGTTCGCAGCAATCCAATCCAAATACTATCATTTGCAGCATTATGCTCAGGATTAGTAATCAACAAAACTCCCCGAGTAATGTTGAACCTAGCTATTCAATAAATATTTTTGAATTGATTGATTTAATAGAAAAAGATTTGCTTCCTTAACCAAAGACTAAGTTTCTGCCGAACCACAAAAGCAAAAGTGATACCTAGCAGTAAGGGCTGGCAAGATGCCAACCCCACACACTAGATATCAAAGTGATATCAGAGTTAAATTTTAAATACCCCCAGGGGAATTCGAATCCCCGTCGCATCCGTGAAAGGGATGTGTCCTAGGCCTCTAGACGATGGGGGCGCGTTGCGTTTGCTTGTGTTCCGCACCTTTATTACCTTAACTAATCTTTCCCAATCTGTCAACTACTTTGCGAAAGTTTTTTTTCTACTCGTCCCAAAGCTCGTCACAGTAGGCTTTGAGGATACGAGCACAATTGTCGATCGCCCCCAAGTGAGCAATCTCAAAACCGTGGGTGTTCTGCGTGGGGAACGCCAAACAAGCGGCGCGGGCCACGTGGCCGAACTTCATGGCGATCGAAGCGTCGCTCCCAAAACCGCTAATTACCGCCAACTGCACCTCTACGCCGGCTGCGGAGGCTGCTGCGCGCAGTTCCCCGTTCAACCCTTCATCGTAGACTCCGTAGCCGTCCTGAACCAACAAAACCGGGCTTTCGCCATCTTCGATCGGGTATTCTGGCGCCAGAGGGCAAATTTCCAAAGCGATCAGCGCGTCCAACTGTTGCCGCTGCGAGAAATACAAAGCGCCGATCGCCCCAACCTCCTCCTTCGCCGAAGCCACCAAATAAACATTCACCGCAGGCTCTTTCAAACATTCCGCCAGAGCCAGCAAAATCGCCACTGAAGCCTTGTTGTCGAGGGTGTAGCTCGCGATCCAATCTTTCAACCGCAGCGGGCGTTTGCGGTGCTTTCCCACCACCATCCGCGTGCCCGGTCGAATTCCCGCCTCGGCTAATTCCTCGGCGGTACATTTAGTTTCGATCCAGGCATTTTCCCAGTTTAGCGGAGTTTTTTCCTGCTGAGCTTTTTGCGGGGATTCGTGGGATACGTGGCGGCTTCCGAAGCTGAGAATGCCGCTAATTGTTTGCTTGTCGCCCAATAAATCGACCGCACCTTCGCCGTACACCCAAGGGAAGGCGCCGCCCAGTTTGCGGACTTCGACGCGGCCGCGATCGCCTATTGTTTTGACTAGGGCCCCGATTTCATCTTTGTGGGCGGTAATGGCGATCGACCTTTGGGGATTGCGGCCCTTAATTAGGACGATCGCATTGTCCGCGCGATCGACCCAAGCATTCACTCCTAGGGCGGCGAATTTTTCCATCAACCGCTGGTTAATTTCCGACTCCGCACCGCTGGGGGAGTGGAGCATTACTAACTCTTCGATAGTTTGGAACAGTCGATCTAATTCTAACATTTTTGATTTTCTGGTTGGCTAGCGAAGGTTAATATACAGATAACTATGTTATTTAATTTATGTTTTTTTTCGCTAAAATTTTTCGACTTCTGCAACGACAAACTCGGGCCCGCAAATTAGGCATCAAATTTAACAGAGTTGCTAACTTTAGCGTTCCCGACAATCTGATTGTACTGGCCAAGCGCCAAAATGTAAACTTGCCTTCAGAAAAAGGCATGGATGGAGAATTTATAGAAGTGCTTTTAGACGACTGCTACGGAGTAGAACAATTATCTGAATCCCTGATGACAATTATTGATATTGGAGCCAATGTTGGGTTGTTTGCAATTGCTGCCAGAAACAGGTTTCCCCATGCCGTGATTCACGCCTACGAACCTAACCGCCACCTGGAAAATTACCTCAAACATCAATCTCAAATCGCAAACTTTACATATTTTCTGGAAGCTGTAGGAGCCGAAGATGGTAAAGTAGTGCTCGACATTCGGGAAGTCTCGGGAAAAACCCGATCGACTGTCAGCGAAAGCGGCGACATACCGATGGTATCATTTCGCAGGGCGATCGAGCGAATTGGTGGCAGCGTGGACTTAGCCAAAGTAGACTGCGAAGGTGCAGAATGGCTGTTATTTGAAGATCGAGATACTTGGCAACTCGTGCAACACCTTTCTGTAGAATATCACTTGTGGTCGGGTCACACTCACGCCGAAACCCGACAAGTTATTGAAAACATAGGATTTCGGATCAGAAAGCAAATACCAATAGATAACTGGTACGGCGTGATTTTAGCATCCAGAAGCCGCTGAACTCCTCACTACCGATTTTATCGGGTTGTGCGATCGGCATAATATAATTTTCGACAGGTTTCAATGCAGTCAAAAAACACAAGACCGAGCAACGCGGTTTCTCAAAAAAACCGCTTGCTAAACAGATAGCTTGGGTTAAATCTTTTCTTGACCTTGATTAAAACGCTGACTTCCTTGATTTTCCTCGAAGCTAACAATAGCATCTTCGGCAAAATTGAGGATGTCGGTGAATGGGTCGCGGCTTGTTTGCAAAGGTTGTTCCTTGTTTTTGCGATTGGCAATTTCGCGCTGCAATTTGTCAATTGTCTGTTGAAAACGAGCTGCTTGCCTGAGCATTTCCTGTTCTGAAAAATCCAGCAATTGAATCAAGTTTGCTATTTGATATTCTAGGAATTGAATGTCATAAATTTTGTGATTGTCTGCAAGATTTGAGCAATCAGATGAAGGGTTAAAAACATTTTTTTCTTCGGTAAGGGACAAGGCTGTTTTGACACTCAGTGCCAAATATTTAAACATTTCAGCCGTGGTTTCGGGAATTTTAACTTTCAGGAACATCACTACAGCAAACAAACTTCCCGACCGCAAAAGTCCCCCAAATCCCAATACAGACTTGATTTGGTAGGGGATAATTAAGGAATTTTGTTCGGAAATAAAAGGGCTGCCTTTTGCCTGTGATACGTGAAAAATATTTAATACTGCGGGTTCTAATTGCAGGAACCTTTCTCGCTCAATTCCGAGGACTGTAGGAATGTCTAAACCGAACTGCCGGATTATTTCCGAAATCGCCGGGATTTGAGCCACTAATTTGGCGCTAACTAACGGAATAGCTGTATTTTCGGCTGCTGTATGCCGAGAATTCCACTGCGGTTCTGTGCCTGCTGCTGCTAGCAGAGTCCAACATTTCATGTCGGCGGCGGGGGAATTGCCGTTCATCAAGCGGCGGGCGGATTGCTGCAATGAGTCTTCTAATTCCCCGTAGGGATGAGTTTTGAACATACGCACTAAGGCACAGGTATTTTCTCCCGTTTCCGAATCGCAAAAATGTTGGTAAATATATTTAACAATCTTCTGACTGCTAGCTTCCATACTAGCGGTATTTCTACCGAACTGGCGCAGGACTAAGCTGCATTTTGCCATGTCTTGCGGGGTAAATAGGTTAATATGGTACATTGAAAAACGCTCTCCCTGAGCTCAAACACTCTTTTTCTTTTATCCTTAAGGCCGCTACCGCATCCGGAATCATACTGAGAGTTTGGAAAATTGTTAGTGAAAATACTCACAAAATTTGCCAGCCAAATGCAGGGGTTGTGTGGCAGGATACAGAAATTAAGACTAAAGCAAAAAATCTCTTCCTTAGGGTGCGAACCGCCCACAGAGAAGCCGATGTATAGTGTTTGACAGGATTTTTTAGGATGACTCGCGCAGGGGGATTAAAGAAACTGGGTTGTTCAACCGATATCCTTCACGTTTTACTGCCCATTTTCGTAGATAAAAATTGGTTGCTGGGTAAGTCATATTCACAGAAATATTAGCAACTCAAGCTGCAATTTGTGTGGCGGGCGATCGCGCGCCGATTTGTCAAAACTTGGTACAATTTCGTCAGTCTTGGACGCAAAAACCGGGTTTTGTTGCAGAGAAAAAACCCGGTTTATTGGTATTGGTAAGTAGATCTGTTCTGGACTGGACGCAAAAACCCGGTTTCTGCACGTAATTGGGTCATATTAGCTCGATCGCGACAACGAGAAACCGGGTTTTTTGGGTTAGCGTGCGTCCAGGAATGTAGATGCTTCGTTCCACACTTTTAACCACCCCAAACAACTCTATGGGGCTGGTTGAGATTTGGCCTCCAGGGCATCTTTAGCCGACAATCCCTGATCTTGAATGCCAAAATACCACAAACTAGCAGCAGCTTCGGCGCGAGTCACGGATTTCTTCGGCTGAAACAGAGTAGTAAAACCAAAAACGCGGCGAATATTCGCCAAATCTCCATTGTTGAAATCAGCTAAAACAGCCCGAGATGCCTGAGAATCAATCTTAGAAGCATCTTGAAAACCCCACTTTTCTTTCACTCCCTCAATGTTAGCTGTCGGCAAAACTTGACGAGTATCTAAAGGCACTTTCCAAAGAATCATTGTTTCGCGAGTTAAAGGTGCATCCGGGCGAAATTTCACATCTTTAGTTTCTCCCGAAAGCGAACTCGGAATTACACCGGCTTCTGCTAAACCTTGAATTGCTGAAAAATCAGGGTCAGTTTTGGGTACGTCAGAAAAAGCCGATTCGCTAGAGTCTACTGCTAATCTAATTTGTTTGGCTTGACGGCTAGCATAAATTTGATTGTTAGCTGCTACTAACCAGCGGGCGTATTCGCGGCGAGTGACAATTTTGTTGGGTTTGGGCAAAGTGCTGGCAGTTTCTAAATTAGCATTTTCTGTCGCTCGCACTTTCAGCACTTCCAACTGAGTTAAATCTGCCACATACTGCCGCAACTGTTGAGGAATTTGACCGTCTTGTTGGCTAACTTTTGCTGATTTTGGCGAGGCGGATGGCGTTGGAGTAGTTCCCTCTGAATTAGATGGAGTTGGTGAAGCGGTTGGAGATGCGCTAGACTCGGGATTATTAGGTTGGGGACTGGCGGCAATTGCTGACCCATCTTTGCTGTAGTCGATCGTAAATTCTGTAGAACCTCCTACTTTCTGAGTAGGAGAAAGAGACACTGTTACCCGCAAATTATCTCGGGTTGCGACTAAAGAACCTTGTCCCTCAGCGGTTGGGCGGCTGACTATTTCCCAGTTGCGACGCCCAAACTCTGTGGAGTAAAAGTTCTGAACCGAATTTACCGGATCTGTACTCTCCCAGCGCAGCCGCACATTTTTTTGCGACGGATCGGTTTTGCCACCAACTTCGATTAACTCAGCATTAGGATAGAGTGGAATCTCTGTCGGGAAATCGGGAGGAAGTTTGGCGGTAGAGTTTGTCTCAATTGCTGTCGCTGGTGGCGCAGAAGAGAAAACCACGGGATTTTGTTTTAATTGGGGATCGGCGGCTAATGATTCTTCGAGTGCCTTGCTGTTGGGGCTGTTTGCACAAGCTGTGACAGCAGCCAGCATACACACAGCCAGCCAAGTATTTACAGCAGCGAGTATATTGGTTTTATTGGTTTTACTGGTTTTAGATCGACCTTGAGAGTTGCCTCGCCGTTGAGTAAATATAATATTCAGCATAAATCTCCCGTTTGCGGATATATTTCTAGGCTAGCGCAGATCGATCGGGCATATATAATTTTTACCCAAATGAAATTTTTGTATTTACTTCTAGTTACTGCTACATTACTTTTATACCCTGTCAAGTTTGCCCGTCCCGCTGCATCTCAACCAGCCCCGCAGCGGGCCGAAATTCAGACGCCAGAGTGGCAGCCATTTTGCTCGGCGATGGGTCAGTTTGCGATCGATATGCCGGGAACTCCCAAAATAAATTCGGAAACTTTTTCAACTCAAGTTACCGCTCATACATACAGATCGATCTTAAAAAACAAAGAAACTTATTTACTTCAATACTTTGACCTAGATTTCCGGCAAAGCAACAATAATATTAAAATTACTTTAAATAATGCCGTTGATTTCTTTGTCGTGGGGGCGAATGCAAAATTGTTGCAAGTGCGGGATATTTCCCTCGGAGGCTATCCAGGAAAAGAGTTTGAGTTTCAGCAGCTTTCCCCCGCTGAACCTGTAGGTGTAGGTCAAGTTTTTTTGGTGGAAACGCGCGTTTACGGGCTGGTTGTCACTTCCCCAGAACCCGAAAATGCTCAAAAATTTCTTGACTCTTTTCGTTTGTTTTGAAGCCGGAAGTTCGGCAACCAGCAGTGTACGAGATTTAACGGATTTAACGGCTAGATGTTGAGAGAACAGGAAAGACGGCAAAATTAGTTATGAGTAGCGATCGAATTTATTAATCAAACTTACACTTTTATGACTTAGGCACGATTGTTGAGAAATCGGTTTTTTTACGAAAAAACGCATTGAAAAAACGCATTGTAGACCGCACACGCGCACAAAAAACTCGGTTTCGCATCGGCCCCGACGGGTAAGTCCTGGTTTTTAAACTTGGTGTATGGGAAAATATTCGCTTTACTAACTCAAAATCTCGGAATTAACCTGGTTTCTGAGGAATAGTGCTTCCCCGACTAATTAAGTTAAATTGGAGCTGAGACCTGATTTGGTTTTTTGTACTCTATCTAACGACGTAGATAAAATTTACACCTGTGGAGCGATGTACCTGCTTCCTAAAGTTTATATATTTTAAATAAGGATTTTAAAATCCAACGAAAACACAAACGCAGAAAACACAAACGCAGAAAACACAAACGCAGAAAACACAAACAAAGATTTTGTAAAGATTCTGTATTGCATAATCTGGCTCAACGAAGAAGTCAGGCTCATTGAAAGCTTACCCGGAGGTTATTAACATATTATGAACAAGCTAACACCAGTTATCCTGAGCGGCCTCCTATTGTTTGGAGCTGCTGCTTGCAGCGAAGGAGCTAAAACTAGCGCTGATTCTCCTAACTCTACCACAGAAAATCGCAATAGCCCGCCCCCAGCCGAGACAGTTCAAAAAACTCAGGGTGACGCAACTAGCGATATTCGCAAAAACCAAGCAAATTCTGATATCAGGGCCAGAGAACAGCGCAACAATGTGACGGGCGGCGATGCAATAAGAGCCGATGGCGACCTTCAAAGTGAAGTCCGCTCTAAGTTAGAAGTAAACATCACTCAAGGTCAGCTAACTGTGGAGGCAAAAGACGGGCTTGTCACCGTAGGTGGCACAGTTCCCAATCAAACCGATCTAGCTAAAATTGAGCCGCTAGCTAAAGAGATTAAGGGTGTCAAAGATGTGAATGTTACGGCTGTTGTCGCCCCTGCTGCACCCGCCTCCCCTAGCAGCAATCAATAAATGAGCCGGAAGAAGTCCGAGGGAAAGATTTAGTTATCTAGGATAGAAGTCTGAGGGAAGAGGGTAAAGTTTGGCATTGTAAGATTGCTTGCAGAGCAGATTACAAGGCTTAGGTGACTCTCTAGAGAGATCGGGGTTTTAAGTGAAAGAGTTTAAATTTAATTTTAAATTCACCCATTCAAAACTCGCGCAATACCTGCAACTTCCCCTTCCCAATTTCCGATTTCCATGCCGGATAAATAGTTTGAAACCAGCCTGAAGATAGAGCGGAAAGTTATTCCCACCGACCGATGAAAAATGTTGGCAAAAAATGACTAAATGTGATTGATGGCAGAGCATAAATTCTGTGGTTGTGTAAAAGTATAATTTGCAGGAGAAAAAAAAATGGCTTTAGGTCAACACAAGCGAGCTGTAGGAGCATTTTCTAATTACCGAGATACGGAACTAGCCCTGATGGAACTGCAAAGTAGCGGGTTTCCGATGAATAAAGTTTCGGTAGTTGGGGAAAATCTCGATCGCAGCGATATTGCCGGCGCTAGCGCTGGTAAGGGTACCGACGAGAAAGTGGGCGGCGGCGCAAAAGCAGGCGCGACAGCAGGAGCCGTGACGGGCGGTTTGATTGGATTGCTCGGAAGCATTGGAGCGCTAGCAATTCCGGGAGTTGGCCCGGTGATGGCGGGGGGCGCGATCGCAACTCTGCTGGCCGATACTGTAGTCGGAGGCGCGATTGGGGCTGCAGCGGGCGGTTTGGTCGGCGGTTTGGTAGGTTTGGGAGTTCCCGAATCAAAAGCTAAGGTTTATAGCGATCGCGTCTCGCGCGGTGAATATTTGGTATTCGTAGAAGGAACAGATGCCGAACTTGCCACAGCCGAAGGAATTCTGAGCGTGCGGGGCATTCAGGATTGGGGCATTTACGATGTGCCAGCAGACACCGGCCGCAGGGCGGGGGGCCACCAGAAGCGCGCAGTGGGAGTATTTTCAACCCGCCGCGAGACGGAACACGCACTGGGAGAACTGAGAACTGCCGGTTTCGACATGAATCGGGTTTCGGTCATCGCTAAGGATGCTGAGTCTAAAGGCGACATCGCAGGCATTGACGTGCACGACAGCGCGGACAACAAGGCGGATGAAGGAGCGACTAAGGGCGCACTCACAGGCGGCACTTTGGGCGGTTTGACAGGCTTGTTGGTAGGTCTGGGCCTAGTGGCAATTCCGGGAATCGGGCCGATTATGCTGGCAGGAGCTTCAGCTACGGCGCTCGCCACTACACTCGCTGGTACGGCTTTGGGTGCGGCAGCAGGCGGCTTGATCGGAGCTTTAGTCGGTATGGGAATTCCCGAAGAGCAAGCTAGAGCATACAACGATCGCGTGGCAAGGGGAGATTACTTGGTACTGGTTGACGGCAGCGAAGCTGAAGTCGCTAAAGCTGAAACCATTCTGAGCCGCGGAGGCATCCAGCATTGGAACACCTACGACTATACTCCCAGCGTCGATAGTGCTCGGGCTGATTACGGTGCTCCTGGCACTCCAGGGGTTGATACTACGGCTACTATTTACGATCCCAATCAGGGCGTTACGGGCAACCGTCGGGTTTGATAGTTCAGACTTTGTTGGGGTATTGTTTCTAATTCCGGCATGGTAATCGCATTCGCGCACTCGGATTGTGGAAAGCGATCGAACCAACACGGGCGAGCTAGGCATTGTAACCTTTGCCGCTAAAATTATCTCAAAAGTCGGCTTTTTCTCTGGAAGTCGGCTTTTGTTTTGTTCTGGAAACTTAAAAAAAAAGCGACCTGTCAAAAGTTTAATTTTGATTGGCAAGGTGGGCGACACCGCCGGTGGCTCGATCGGCTCCCTTAATTTTTAGATCCTAAATCCCCAGTGTTTTTTTAGTCTGTAACACTCACTACTGCTCGATTGCAAACCCCGCAGTATTATCAAATTTGATGACATAAATTACAGCAGATATTGCCCGGTTAGTCAAAGAGCGACTATCTTTAATTATGGGGCGGCTACTTTCAGCAACTTATACAGGTGAAATAGGCAGTCCCGCGCGCTGAGTACGGCCTGCGGTGGTCGGCAAGTATTAGAATAATAATATTGTCGGAGCCTTGGGGCAAGACTTGGGCTGGTCATTGCTTGGCTGTAGCAACCCAATTGCCGTTGGCAAGACCTGCTAAAGGAATACAGTTTTTCTGGGAATGCCTCAGCGAAGCATTTGAGAATCCCAGGAAAAGCTTTTATGTCGGGGAGCGCGTCTGGTGTCGGGCGTTCTGTTAATTAGAACCGCAAGCGCTCATGGATCGAGTAAAGATTGACAGCAAGCACAGCAGCGCGGGAGCACAATGGCTCGCGACGCATTTTTTCGCGAAATCTCAGGCTACTGACAGCGTATTGCTGGCTTCGCCTGCGACTCGCTCAGCACTCCGAGGGAAACAGCTTTCCTGTTGGATTTCACGCTGTGCGCAGCACAGTGGGGGGAGGTGAAACTAGCTGAGCTGACCGGGCTCTGCTTTCATGGGCGATCGAACATAGAAGGCACTTATGTAGAAAGCATTCGGGGTTGAAGCTCCGATATCTTGTTTCTTGATTGCACTAATAAATTCGATCGTCTGTACCAGCAATTTTTCGGGTCAGAATGCGGCGCAGAGCGCGCCAGCAATACCCCAAATATTAGATCGACCTTAACAAGAGCGATCGACAACTTCTCGGTATTTTGGTCAAGGGTTAGCAGTTAATAGTTAGTGATTAGCAGTTACTATAAATACAACTAACTGCTAATCACTAACATCAACCGCCGACTAATTACTAGCAAAATCAGACTTACAGGGCTTAACGCGGCGAACAATTCGGTTTATTCATGACTGCGCGCTGACCAACCCCAGATTTTTTACGATAAACCCGGTTTCTCGTAAGTTATAACTAAGTTAGCAGGGTGATGTTAGGAATCAACCAGTTGTGACAATTGTTACTGTGGCAGTATTGGTTGAAAAAACTTACTACCAAACACGATAGTACAAACTTTCAGACAACATAGAACATCGAGAAATTAAGGAAACTCACTCAATTTTTTTATGAATTTCACTGAGCTTTTAAGTGCCGATGAACTTTTAACTAGACATAGAAACGGGGAACGAGATTTTCGAGGGGCTAACCTCATTGCAGCTCATTTGAGTGAAGCTAATCTCAGTCGAACAAATTTGAGCAGCGCTAATTTGAAAGAGGCCAACTTAATTAGAAGCAAACTAATTGGAGCTAATTTAAACGGTGCAGACTTGAGCGGGGCTAATTTATCTAAGGCGAAATTAATTGAAGCTAACCTCGGCAGTTGCAGTTTAACTGGAACTGTGGCGGTCGCAGCAGATTTTAGCGGAGCCAATCTCAGCGGAGCAATATTGTCTCAGGCTGACTTGAGCAAAGCTGTGATGACTGGAGCGAGCTTAGTAGGAGCTTGTTTGGTAAGTGGCTCGAAACTAACTGAGGCTAATTTGAGCGGGGCGACGCTGAGCCGAGCAATTATGAGCGGGGTTGATTTAAGCAAAGCAAATCTGACTAGAGCGATTCTCAGCGAGGTTGATTTGAACGGGGCAAACCTGAGCGGGGCAACTTTAATTCGGGCTTATCTCAATCGCGGAAATCTCAGCGGTGTCAATTTGGTTGGAGCTTCTTTGAGCGAAGCAAGTCTGCGGGAGGCTTGTATTTGCGCTGCTAATTTGAGCGGTGCTGACTTGAGCGGTGCTGACTTGAAAGGAGCTAATTTAAATGGCTCTAATTTGAGCGGTGCGCACTTGCAAGGAGCTAATTTGAGTCAAACCAATTTGAATGGTTTGATTCTGCACAATGCTGATTTGAGAGCTGCGAATTTGAACAAAGCTTCTTTGCGGGGAGCTAATTTGAGCGGTGCGAATTTGTCTGGTGCTAGCTTGCTGGAAGCGGATTTGCGGGGGGCGAATTTGAGTCACGCCAATTTGTCGGGAGCCGGTTTGCTGCTGAGTTCTCTGACCGGGGCGAATTTGACAGGAACTAATTTGTCGGAAGCTAATTTGATTGGGGCGAGCTTGAATGTTGCTAATTTGAATGAAGCAGCTTTGGGCGGGGCGATTTTGCCGAATGGAGCTACTCACAGCCGGGATTGATAAGTTGAGCAATCATAATTAAGTAGCTCAACCTCAAAAAACCGAAGACAGAGAAACCCGGTTTATGTAGGGGCGGTGCCCAGAGTGCCAGCCCTTGCTGGTTTCTGGCTTCTCCACACCCAGGAGCAAATTAAGGCGGTTGGGCTTTAACCGCATTCTAGCGAAAGCCGATTGTGGCAGGAAATATCGATCGTCCTTATCCAACTCCAATCTAACTCAACCTGCACTCGACCAGGGCCAAAGTACCAAAAAAAAACCGGTGCGATCGCGCTGGCCGCTATTTTTGAAATATTTTTGGAATTTACTTGAAAATTTCTAGACGCCGTGCTATCGTTAAAAGGTTTGAGACATTATGAGTTAGAGGTAAAACCCCGCAGAATGAAACAATTGGGAACCCATCTGGTCGCTGATGCTTGGCAGTCTCCAGGAGACCTGCTCAACGATCCTGAACGTATCCGCCGCGCCATACTCGATGCGATCGAAGCCGGAGGAGCTACTCTCATCGATTTGTGCGTACACCAGTTTAGTCCTCACGGAGTGACAGCTACTGCTACGTTGGCAGAGTCTCATATAGCAATCCATACTTGGCCTGAACACGGTTATTTTGCTGCAGACTTATTTTTCTGCGGGGCCGGCGACCCTCACCGAGCCATGAAGGTGCTACAGACAGCTTTGGAAGCTAAACAGGTAAAACTCACTGAGTTTACGCGCGGTTTCGAACCCGGGGTGGGCATCCTAGAATCTGCTTGTGAAGAGCAGTATGCGCCTCGTGCATTAGAAACGAGTGCCGCCAGAGTATAAGGGCTAATTAGCGTAACTTTCAACATTTTATGCTAGGTTCTGCTTAAAATCCCACGCTTCGAGTCGTGGGATTCTTGTTGCAATTTACTTCCCCTTCAACAAAGGGCGAACCACTAAATAACCTGCGCCGAAGGCGGCAATGACAATCAGAAAAATCGCGATTGCCAACCACAATCCGCTTAAGTCTGAAGTTTTTTTTGGTTGAGAGCGCACGCGGTAAGGAGTTTCCGGCACCTCTGCAAATAATTTTTCTGGAAGTTTCTCCGGCATCGGGGAGGCTGTTGGCTCCGGTTCCGGTAGGGGAAAGGGGAAAGCCACTGCCTGAGGTGGTTGAGGTACGGCAGAGTTAGTCTGCGAGGTTGCAGGTGCTGGAGGCGGAGGTTGAACGCTGAAATTGAATTTGACTGACGGCATTTGAGGCATCCCTGTCTGGGTGACGCTCTGAGCCGAGTTGACTACTTGCTGTAGCTGTTGGGATACTTGAATTACTGTTTCTACTTCTCGCCGCAGTTGTTGATTTTGTTGGACTAATTGCTGATTGTGGGTTTTGAGCGAGTCGAGCATCGCTTGGGCTGCTTGAAGCTCCGCCGTGACTTCTCGATAGAGGGAAATCGGTACCGATGGAGAGTAACTATTTGAGTTTTCAGGGGAAGTATTGTCAGATAAGGTAGTATTTTGCATAATTGTAGATGGCGAGGGTGAACTTGTTTTAGTTTAGCCTGAGAGTATTTGCAATTAGATCGATCGCAACACAATTCGTCAAGATATTTGTTACAGATATTGATCGTAAATTTAATTAAATGTTACAAGTTTTTAGTCGATCGCTATGAACAACTACGCAGCCGAAGAAACTATGTCCCAAAAGTCAAGCACCGAGGAAATGAAATACGGCGAACGCCAGATTTTGGAAGGCGAGTTAATTACTTTCCCGAATCCGCGAGTCGGGCGGCGCTACTCGATTAACATTACTTTGCCGGAGTTTACTTGCAAGTGTCCGTTTTCTGGATATCCAGATTTTGCGACAATTCACGTTACTTACGTACCCGACGAGCGGGTGGTAGAGTTGAAGGCGCTCAAACTGTACGTTAACAGTTATCGCGATCGCTACATTTCTCACGAAGAATCGATCAATCAAATTTTAGACGATTTTGTGGCCGCTTGCGCGCCCCTAGAAGCGACGGTTAAGGGCGATTTTTCGCCGCGGGGGAACGTCCACACAGTGATTGAGGTGTCGCACCATAAGTAGGTGCAGTCCCTGTGAGTGTCCGCCCGCTTGAACTGCTTTAGCGGGTAGGTATCTCATCGGAGAGAGATTCTAATGACATAAATTGTTTGACATTTAATATTTCAATCAACACCAGTTCTCCGCTGCTAGAATAGTGCAGAATCATGTTCTCTTCATCTTCGGCATAAGCGATCGGGCAATCGGAAATTTCGATCGGCATCGCATCTACATCAGGGCTATATCTAGTCTTTTTCATATCTTGACCTCTTACCAGGATAAGCAGTAATTACTAAAATTTTATCATCATATTCTTGGCAAACTACTCTTAGGACAAGTCCATTCAATCTCTGTTGACAAATAAACTTTCCTTCACCACTTGCTTCTAACTTACTAGGGGTGATGATAGTTTCCGAAATCAAATCTGTTGATATTGTAACCCCGCGATTTTCTAGATTCTAGAATCTCTATTTTTAGCAAGGCGTGTTGACTGAACTCAATCCTTTTTATCACATTTATTTCCTATTGAATTATCCGTTTTTCACCTGGTGTAAGGTGCGCCGCCCCTCCCTGCGGTTAGTTTTGATTCGCTAGAGAAGTCGGTGCTATTTCGCTCTTTTCTTCCTCTTTTTTCGATTCTGCCAACTTGTCCAAAATCTCCACAACTTCTCTTTCAAAAGTCACCTGAGCGCGATTCGTGCGCCCGCCGACGTATAGTTTGCCGTCCTTTTCCAAAGCCCAAATCTGCGAGTGAGACAGATAGCTCATCAGCACGCTGAGCATCAGCAACCCGAAGCCAGTATAAACGATCGGAATGCCCGGATCGGCTTTAATTTGCAATCCCGTACTGCCTACAACTTCATCAATTGCCAGCATCACTCCGTTAACTTCTACCGCCGTGCCTGCGCGAACTGTAGTTAACAATTTGCCATCGGTACCGTACACTAACATCGTTCCTTGCAAGTCTTTTGCTAGCAGAGAAACTCCCGCACTCAAATCTGGTTTTGTCGGAATCCAAGCACCCCAAATCCGGCCTTTACCTTGAGTGTCTAACAAAGCCATTGGCAATTGTAAAACCGGGCTTTTGTTGAGGCGAACTCGCACGGCGGCTATTGCCCAATCTGCTTGATAAAAAGTGACTCCCCGGTATCTGAGGGGCTTGTTAACGTGAATGGTTTTGCGATCGACCTCTTGGCCGGTTTTGTCCAAAACTGACAGGTCAGAGTAAAATTGGTCGATGCCGCCCTCGGGAGTATAATCTATCCAAAACCGATTAACTCGCATCGACCAATCCTTCGGTATTTGCGGCCCCGCCCAAGGCCCCGCATCCATGATATTCTGCACCTGAAATGTTTCGCCGCTGGGAACCATTTCTTGACCGAGAAATCCCGTCATCGCGCCCCACATCGACCCAGCTAAAATAATTAGCATACTGGCGTGAACAATAATCGGACCGATTTTACCAATTATTCCCTTACGAGCATAAACTTTTTCGCCTTCTCGAAATATACGGTAGTTTTTTTGCTGCAAAAGTTGTTCTAACGAACTTAAAGCAACTGTGTCTAATTCCGCACTGAGAGCTAATTTTTCAAACTGCTTTGGTTCTTCATAAAATTTCCAGCGGCGGGCGGCTTTTAATGCGGGAAATTGTCGGGTAAATGTACAAGCTGTTAAGCTGCTGCCGAACAAAATTAGGATTGACAAAAACCACCAAGTACGGTATACGTGGTCTAGCCCTGCAATTAGCACAACTTTCCAAGTTAGGAAGCCGAACAAAGCGGGGTGTTCTGGATAGTTAGATTGGTAAAAGGGTACTGATTGACCTTGTTCGATGACGGTGCCCGAAATGCTGAAAAATGCGATCGCCAGCAGCAAGATAATTGCCAGCCGCAAATCTGCTAGCACCGGCAAGATTTCTCGCTTGAAAAACCTTTGAGGGGCAGTCGCCCAGCTTGAGAGTTTTGATAGAAATACTTCTTTGGATGTCATTGGTAATTATGAAGGAAGAAGGAAGAGGGAAGAGGGAAGAGGGAAGAAAAAAGAGGGAAGAAAAAAGAGGGAAAAACAAAACATGAAAAAAAATATTATTATTTTTATTGAGCAAGCCTCAATATATTTTGAATTATTTCTCTTTTATTTCTTCCTTCGTGTTATTAGCGTCTTTGCGGTTCGTAAAAAAAACTTAATTCACCATGCCGTAGTGATTGCTATATCTCTAAATAAGGACTGAAGTCCTGACAACGAAACTTACGCGGGAAGGATGCGGGAAAGCAGAGAGAAAACGCCAAATCCTACTAGCAAAACGCCGCTAACAGGCGTAATCCAACTCGACCACCGACGTAATTCTAACAACTTTTTAATGCTAGCAGTGAAAGTACCTGCTACAATCAGGGGAGCGACATAGCCAGCAGCGTAAAACAGCAGCAACACACCGCCTAAAACTGTATCTCCCGTCTTGGAAACCCAAGCTAATAGCGTAGCTAAAACCGGCGTGCTGCACGGAGACGCTACTAAACCAAAAGTTAATCCCAATAAGTACGATCGCACCCCCCCCGGCAAATCCTTCGGAACCCACCCCACAGCGTCGAAAGACGGCATTTGCAAGGGTAAAGCTTCGAGTAAATTCAGCCCCATTAGAATAGCAATAATGCTGACAACAATCGGCAAACCGAGACCAATTTTGCCGTAAACTTGTCCGGCAAATGATGCCACAATACCTAAGCCCGCGAGGGTTGTGGCCAATCCCAGGGAAAACCAAGCCGACTGGGCTGCCGCTTGCAGGCGACTTTTTGCTTCGTATCCGCCGATGTAGCCGATCGTGATCGGCAACATTGAAAGCATACAGGGCGTTAAGCTCGTTAGCAACCCTGCCAGAAAGATGACTCCGACGCTGACTAAACTCAGGTTTGTCAGTTGAGTGTTTACTATAGTATTAGCAAATTGTGCGAGTTCGTAAAGTTGGGTTTGCAGAATTTCCATCAGTCGATTTTAGATTTTAGATTTTAGATTTTAGATTGACTCCACAGCCGATCGATTTTAGATTTTAGATTGACTCCACAGCCGATCGATTTTAGATTTTAGATTTTAAATTGACTCCACAGCCCATCGATTTTAGATTTTAGATTTTAGATTGACTCCACAGCCGATTTTAGATTTTAGAGGGACTCTACAGATGAATCTGGGAGCTTAAACTAAATATCTAATATTTTTGCTCTTCACGACTCCTGTCGGGGGCTTGTATCCCTAGGCAGGTGACTTCAGGTTCGGGGCTGTTCTGGGTTTGTTGAAAATTGTAACAGATGCGCGCAGGTTTGGTTTGAGATTTAAGATTTTAGCGAGATTTACTGGTTGGGAGTTAAAAGGTCGATCGCACCCTGGCTTAAATTGATATCTTGACAGCATCCTCAACAAGCTGTTGGCAACGGGCGCTGCTTGGGAGTTGAAAGGTCGATCGCACCCTGGTTTAAATTGATATCTTGACAGCATCCTCAACAAGCTGTTGGCAACGGGCGCAGGCTATTGCACCAGATCATTCCTTGACTGCGAAATCTGCCCGAAAGCTTGTTATACCATTTTTCTAAAGATGTGCTAGAGATAAAGAATGTAAGATCCAAGACCATCCTGTGAGAAAACCAATGA
>NZ_JAUBSX010000114.1:0-17115 GCF_036704885.1 Microcoleus sp. F4-D5
ACCACCTTACACTTCCACAGGTTTTTCTGCGACGCAATCCCTCTGGTGTCTCCTTTTCGCTCTTATTCAGCAAGCCCTAGTTAGACGTTTTCCCACCCCAATTTGGGAATTTTTCGAGTTACGAGCAAATTTTCTCCCCAAAAATCTCCCCTCAACCCCTATAACCCTTGCTCCTCTTACCGTTGAGCCGCTGCAATATCCTCTCAACTTTCCCACAGGCGGGATAAACAACGGCTGACTCAACGCACTTTCATCTCCAGACTAGAAGAGTAGTAGAGATGTAGGAATGATGGGGTAAAGTTTCCAGACATAGTACGGTGACTTGATAGTTAATTTCTTCATCCTGGCTTTTTGGGGGAATTAGTGATTCCCAATTGGATTGGGGTTGAGAGTTTTCTGGCAAAGGAATTACCAACTTTAAGGCGGGCGAGGAAGAATTTAGAGGAGTATCATCTTCACCGGCAAGATATTTGGTTAAATGCCTTCGCAGAATTCGGCAGGCTTTGCTCACGCATTTGCGGACGTTTTCTTCAGAGAAGAGAAATAGCTTGGCAATATCTTGATAAGATTTATTTTGGTAGTGGTATAAGACAAAAGTCTCGCGGAGTCTGGGAGGCAAGGAGTCAATTTTATGGTGGATATATGCCTCCAATTCTAGGTTTATAATATTAGGTTCAGTAAATCCTAAGTTAGAATAAAGTGCTGGATAATCTTCAAGTTTAATCTCGTCTATGTTTTCAATTATTAATCTTTCTCGTTTTTGTTTTCGATGCAAATCTATGCAGAAGTTATAGAGAACTTGAGTTAACCAAGCTTTAGGACATTTAATTTGAATTCCATAGTTTTGCCATTCTGTCCAGGCTTTAAGCATTGCCTGACTCAATACTTCTTCGGCATCGATTGGGTTTGAGTTCATCCACTTGAGACAGCAATGGGAAAGATAATCTTGATGGGCTTGCCATTCTTGCCAAAAAATTGTATTTTTATCTTCAGTTTCATGCCACAGGATTGATGGAGCCACGGATTGAGAAGATGACCTGATTTTATGAGTTCTATGGCTATTGCTTTCCATTTACTTTTATATAACCTGAGTTCGGGTTAAGCAGCTTGGGACATGGAAAAGTTATGTTTTCATATATTCGGTACGCATTCACTGAAACTAAGTAGATGAGTGGGAAAATACATAAGTATGTCATAAGCTGTTGTGCATCTAATTTGACAGTCAATTTTTCTACAATTATTGTGGGACGGGCAGGAGAGCCCGTCTCTGTATTCAATTTAGATGCTCCGCAGCTTAGCTGCATGAAACGAAGCTATTGGCTTAAGGTTCTGGCAGCTTTACATTCGGTTACATAGCGAGGTTTCTTTGCGCCTACCTACTTATTCCATTATCTATAGCGGTTCTCAAGAAAGTGAGGTATGCCCTATGCCCTATAGTACCTCATGTTACTGAGAAAGGCTATACTTTACCTACACTTCCCCAATATTGTCTAGCTACATAGTCAGTCTTTTTTACTTTTTTTCGATCTCCTGTTTCATCAATTACTATGGTAATTGTCTTTCCCTTTAATTGTTTGAGAATCTTCGTTAATCTTTTTTCATTCAGTTCAGTTACTTGCGAAGCTGATACTCGTGCAAGTCCTGAAGCAGTGCTTGAGGTAAACGCACAAAGTGGCAACAGAAATCATCAATGTGGCAAAAAACTTCTTCTAGACTAGACATGGGAGGCGCCGATTGAATCATCTTTAACATACAGCAGATTCCATATTTATGAAGTACACCTGCCGATCGCGATCTTCCCCGTAGGGACACGGCACGGCGCCGTGTCCCTACAATTCACAAACCTGGAATACGCTGTATTTCAGCTTACACGGCTCCTCCTTTTCTTATCCCGAACTCAGGTTAATTAAGATTCAGCCATTTTTGAGCGTTAAGCCGCTGGACTACGCCAAACACCATGAGGTCTAGTGTTACCTTGCGTTCATCTATCAAAAAAGGCTCTAAAGTGCTAGTTTTGGTATTATTTTCAGCGCAGGAAAACGCCCTTTGACTTTGAATATTTTCTTGAGGAAAATACAGGTTAAATTGGCGCTGACCTGCTTGGAATTTCCCAATAACCTGCCAGCAATCCCCGGCGGAACTCATGCCGGCAACGGGGAGTTTTTGCTTTGCCAAACTCACCTCTAAATCCTTAACGCCCTGCTTAGTCAAAGCAGTTTGCAAAGCGGGCAAATAATCTTGTTGAATAAATTCCGCAAAGGGTTTGTCTTCAACAGCAGGTGCTTTTTCCTTTTTAGCTTTAGCTGGGGGCTTGTCGCCGTCGGCCTTGGCTGCGGGCTTTTTAGCAGCGGCCTGAGGCTTGTCAGCGCTGGGCAAGTCGGTTGTCTCGGCTGTGTCGGAACTAGGGGCGTTCTCGATCGAAGCACTGGGAGTTTCCGATTCTCCAGCAGTAGGATTTTTCGGTTCTTTGGGTTTTTTAGCAGCCCGCTGAGGCTTGTCAGTGCTGGGCAAGTCGGTTGTCTCGGGTGCATCGGAACTCGGGGCGTTCTCGATCGCACTGGGAGTTTCCGATTCTCCAGCAGTAGGATTTTGCGGTTCTTCTGGCATTAACGCTTCCTTTTAAAAGTGATGGGTAGGGAGTTGTGAGTGCAGGTGCGGGCGATCGAGAAAGTCGATCGCCGAAACTTTTTATCGAAAACCAACCTGAGAAAATTGCGATTCAAAAAAATTTGAACTCAACACACTCAGGGCGATCGCCCGCAAACATCACAACTCCTTTGGTTATTCTAAATCTCAGCGACAGCTCGTTCAATCAAACGGCGGGCGAGAGTTTGAACACCGGTGTGTTCGTAGTAGTTGGTAGTCATGTCGAGGAATGCGCCCACGTAGTCCACCTTGTCAGCAGAAATTTCCACAAAACTTTGCAAGTGGCCGAGTACGTTTTGGGGAGTCAAACCTCGATCGCTGACAAAAGAGCTCATCCAGCCAGAAACCGAGTTAAAGCTTTCGCCGATAAAGCCGAGTTGGCCTGCGGGAGAGCCCCCAGGAATCATGCTGCCGATCGCATTAAATGACGGATTGGATTGCAAATCGTTCGGGGAGAGCTTTTGAATCCAAGACTGAGTTGCGAGGATAAAGTCTGGCCCCAAAGGAATCAAACCGTCAAAACAAACCAAAGCAGCCATCCGCATCAGGGATTCGCCGCCGTAGTCACCCAAAGATGCGGCAAAATCGCCGATGCTGTCGCCGGGAATGCCGTTGATTTGGCAAAAAGCGAGCAACTCAGTGACTAACTTCAAAGAAAGGTCGATCGTTTGAGCTTTTTCAGCCTTCGGAGTGATGTTGCCGAGGAACGACAAAAACGAGACATTTTCCGCAACCTTATTAGCGAGGGCGGCACTGCCCAAAGCCTTGTCGGCACTGTCAATAGTTTGGTAAAGCCACAGAGCGCGCTGGTAGCCCTGAGACTTATCGTTGAAGAGGTAGATGGCGCGATCGCCAATTTGCTGGATCAGTTCTTCGTCTGTTTCGCCAGTAACGGTGCGAATGGTATTTTCAAAGCCCACTAAATTGTTCCACTCGCCGGGAACCACAAAGTCAAGCGCTCGCAGGGCTTTGACAGTCATGTTGTCTTTAGGCAGTTGATCGACTAATTCAAAGACTGTTTTGCTCACAAAAAACTCCTTATGCTAGAACGCGAATCAAAAGTATTACTTTTGGCAGATGGCAAAAACTTCAAAGTCTCTTTTTAGCAGACTTAGTTCTGATAGCGCCAGACAGGAGTCGGGCGCGGAGTTTGACAAGAGACATTGCTACTTGAGGCTGGCGAGCCCGCCGAGGTTAAATTTTGACAGCCAATCTTCGCGATCGCTCGCGGTAAAAGAGGGATCGCGGGATTGAACTTTCACCTGATAGCGATCTGCCACTAAAACAGCAGTGATATTAGCACCTTGGGTGACAGCCGGATAGCCGCCGATTTGCTTGGTACTTTGCTTAAATTTTGCGCCTGCCGAGGGGTTGCCGGCGATGTCGTTAATCGAGAGCATCGCGACATTTTTACCGCCTTTGTTGAGCTTAGCTTCAGCAAAACCGGATTTTTCTTGAGCGAAGACGCGATCGAATCCACCGCCAGAAGAGGGGAAGTATTTATTTAACTTACCGCCTGCAACTGCCTTCTGGGGCAGATTTTGATTGCTAGCATTTGATTTATCAGCAGTTGTCTGCTGTGCTTTACCAGGTTTTTGAGTGCTTTCCTGCTGTGCTTTGTCCCAGCGGGAGGGAGCTTGGGTTTGACCGCAGGCGGTCACTAACAGCAGTAACGAGATCAGAAATGGAGCTAAGATGCGGCGTGCGGGGAAAAATTGCATCGCTGTCTCCTCATTAGTAGGTTTCCATAACAATTGTGGCTTAGAATTTGGCAATTTGTGTGCTCTAAGCGGATGATTTGTCTTCTTTGCAAAAAAATCCTCTGCCTGCAGGCAGAGGATTTTTTTGCAATTACGAGTTTTGAAGGAAGAAAACTGAAAGATTGCTCCACAGATAAATTCTGGGGATGGGGGTAAAGAAACTAAGTTTTCTGATAGCCAGCAATCTCAAAACAATTTTTGCTGATTTTCCCTAGATTTATCTAGAAATGTCAGAGCAATTGTTCGTCAATCGTCTTACTTCGGCTTTCCACCTTAAGTCCTACTTTAGGGGTAAGGATCAGGCGTCGCTTTCAATGTAGATAAACAACAAACCCATTACCACAACCGGCATTAACCATGTAATAACCGGAATCAAAATCCAAGGCAAGAAAGAAGCAGCGTAGGAACCTGTCATATCAAATTCTCCAAACTAAAGTTAGTGCATTCCAACAGGGATATGTGAGAGTGGAGTCTAATTATTGACTAAACCCCGGAAAATGGCGTCAACGCCGTTAAAGTTTTCGAGTAAGAAATAGGCAGCAAAGACGCCGCTCATCCCGCCAATGAAGAAACCAGCGGTAAGCTGGCTCCACCCTTCAGCATTTCTGAGGGAATCGGGAGTCATGGGATTAGCACTAGGGTAGCTGGTGTTGTCTTGCTTGAAAGACACCAAACCGTAGGCAGACATACCTGCTGTACCTAGCAGAACTAAAACGAGGGCTGTAATTAATCCGCCGAGATTAGCTGCTTCTGGATAATCCCGCAGGGGTCCGAAGACGATTTCGGGGCCGACGAGGAAATAACCGTGGGCCAAACCGATTTCCAGACCTCGAACTAGGGGCGAGAGTCCTTTGCGGTAGGCGGGCAAGTTCCCAATGAATGCTTTTGTGAAATCAGAAGCACTGATAGGAGTTGCTAGATGACCCGTGAAGGGGTCGCCGTTAAAGGGTTTAATAAGCTCTGCATCTCTGGGATCGGCCATATTCTGTTTGTCCTCGCTGTGCGTAAAATTTGAGGCGTTCAAGTCATATTTTACGCAGGGACGTGTTTCCTATTTACATAATTAACGGCGAGCTTTAGAAAAGTTCACTATTCTTTAGTTTTGGGAAGAATTTTTCTTTTGCCTCTTATACCAGAAAGCGAGTCGATCGGGCGACACTCCGAGGAAATAACCGATGATTACTATTTGATTGATGGCGGTGGTTTTGATGACCCCAAGCTGCTGCCAGCGGCGGGCGGATGTCAGCACAGGGCGGGGTACTATTTCGATGCGGCCTTGTTGTTTCAACCGCCGCACGAATTCAAAGTCTTCCATCAGGGGCAAGTCGGGAAAACCGCCGATTTTGTCAAAAGTAGCTGCGTTGAGGAAAATGGCTTGATCGCCGTAGGGCATTTGCAGAAAGTTCGATCGCCACTTTACCCCTGTCTCTACCAGCCGGAGACCGAGACTGGGGGCGTCAATCTTGAGTTGAAAGGCTCCCGCTACAGCAGGCGGGTTAGCTAGTACCCGACGCGCGCTATCGTCGTACCCGCGAGGCAAAAGAGTGTCTGCGTGGAGAAACAGCAATATCTCTCCAGTCGCTGCGGCGGCACCTGCATTCATTTGGATGGCGCGGCCTGGGGCGGTGGAGATAACTCGCACCCCCAAAGATTTGGCTATATCTGCAGTACCGTCACTGCTGCCGCCGTCGGCGACAATTATTTCGACATTTTTTGCCTCAAGGGCGGTGGAGATGACTGGGGCAATTGTAGGTGCTTCGTTTAAGACGGGAATGATAATGGAAATTTTGAGATTCGGATTTTCTGGCGACATACAGACTTAAGCAGCCCGTGAGAGAGAGGGCGGGTTTTGTACAAAGCTGATTTTGCCCATTTCTGACCCCGGACTCGCCCCTACATTTGGCCTTAAAGTGGGAGGGCGAGTTTTGTACAAAGCTTATCTGTTAGTTGCTCGTTTTTTACGCCGGGAGGACGCCTACATTGGGCTTTCATCTGGCAGGGGCGGTTTCCTACAAAGCTGAGCTGTTAGTTGCTAATTTATTTGCTATTTTTGGTTTTTTCTCGCGCCTGGGACTATTGTCCCAAGCGCTGTCTAACTGCTACTGAGATTCAGCATTTGGTTAGACAAATACACTTACTATATTATGACCTTCTGGTTTCAAAATCAAGTAGTTTGATAGAATTAAATATGACAATTACTAATACTTGAAATAGATTAAATATAGTTTAGTTATTTCAACATATTAATATCTAAACCGAGGAGGTCTTCAGGTCGATCGATATCTGCAAGAGTGGGAAGATAAGCAATATTGAGGTCGAGATTTTGGGCGATCGCCCGCGTACAAGCAAATACTTCACTGGTTCCCCACTGAATGCCACCGAACAATTCCGGTATCGATCGCCGCAGCCCGATCAGATAATAACCTCCGTCTTTGGCCGGGCCCAAAACTAAATCGTGCTGGCTCAATTCCTCAAAAGCTTGTGCCATGATTTCTGCTTTCAAACCAGGACAATCTGTGCCGATAATTGCAGTTTTCTCAACCCCTGAATTAAAAGAATTTTGAAACGCTGCTGTCATTTTTGCGCCCAAATCACCGTCTATTTGATTTTCAAAAAAAATATCATTTCCCAACCACTCTTGCATCAGTTGTTGGCTGCCGCCCGATCGGTGAATTTCTACCGATAACCGGCGGGATTTTTGGAGAGAGAGAGCGCAGGCGATCGTCCGTCGGGCCATCAAGCCGTGAAGGTTGGCAGCGCCTGTTTTTCCCAGCACCGGAATTAGTCGAGTTTTGGTTGTTCCGGGTTCGGGATAGCGGGTGAAAACAATCAGTTTTTCGGACATCATTTATTGTTCGTGAGTTTTCAAGGCAGGAACGGCAGAGGAATAGAAGAGAAAGAGTGGACTACTGATTCACAAATTGCCGATCGATGTTGGTGGGTTAGGCAATGACTTAATTTAATCGCATCGCCCAACCCACCACACAATAAATTAACTTAAAAATAACCAGCGGTTAGCTCATTTCTAGCATTCGCTGGATGGGCTGCAAGGCTGCTAGTTGAATATTTAGGGGCATCGTAATTTCAGGGGTTTGATTTTTCATAGCTAGATACAATTTTTCCAAGGTATTTAATCTCATGTGCGGGCATTCGTTGCAAGCGCAATTATTATTGGTTGAAGGAGCGGGAATGAATCGTTTGTGCGGAGCTTGCTTTTCCATTTGGTGAATGATTCCCGGTTCAGTCGCGACAATAAAAGCTTGGCTGGAACTAGCTTGAGAATATTTGAGCAAAGCGGTGGTGGAGCCGATGTAATTGGCGTGGCGCAGCACGGGAGGTTCGCATTCTGGGTGGGCAATTATTTCGGCTTCGGGATTTTCGATTTTGAGTTGAACTATCTTTTTTTCTGAGAAGTTTTCGTGGACGATGCAAGCTCCTTGCCAGATTTCCATGTTTCTGCCTGTTTGTTCCATGACGTAGCGACCGAGATTGCGATCGGGCCCAAAAATAATCGGCCGATCTTCGGGAATTTGGTTGACAATTTTAACCGCGTTAGAACTGGTGCAAATTATATCGCTCATTGCCTTAATTGCGGCGGTACAATTAATGTAGGAAATTACCAAATGTCCCGGTCGATCGGCTTTGAAAGCTGCAAACGCTTCGGGAGGGCAACTGTCGGCGAGGGAACACCCAGCATTTAAGTCTGGCAACAATACTAATTTGTCGGGATTGAGAATTTTTGCGGTTTCGGCCATGAAATGAACTCCGGCAAAAACTATGACATCGGCGCTGGTGTTGGCGGCTTTGCGGGCAAGTTCTAGGGAGTCGCCAATGAAGTCTGCGATGTCTTGAATCTCGGAGTCTTGGTAATAGTGGGCGAGAATGACGGCGTTTAACTCTTGTTTGAGGGCGTTAATGGCTGCAAACAAGTCGTGGGGCAGTCGGGTTTGAGTAAAGTTCGGAGCAGGTGCGGTGGTAAACACAGTTAGAATATTCCGGGGAAGGTGGCGAAGACAGCTAAAGTGTATTTTGAATTATAGTTGATTTCACCAAAAACGGTGGGCAGTTGGGCCAGAGGTAGAAAATTTGCCATAGGTTAACCGACTGACTGGCAGTGGGAGCAAGATTTTGCGATCCAAGAGTGGACTCAGCTAAGTTTTTACCTGACTCTAATTAGACTGAAAGCTTGATCCAGCAAGATATTCACAGGTAAATGACTACTTTGAGCCACGAGTATTTTGAGTAGCCTCTATTGACATCGTTTATTTACATCGTATACTGTAATCAGTTTACGATGTAAAGTAGTTGGTTTTATACATCTATGTACTTTGAAGACGATCGCCAGTGGGAGGGAACTGCTGAGTTTCTGACAAAAGAACTAAAACAACGGATTGAGCAGCTTGGCCTATCTGTGGAACCACCAGCCTTAAGAACTGTGCGATCGTGGAGATCCAAGCAACTCCTGTCACAGCCGAAAGGTCAAGAATTTCGGTTTCGGCAGATTTTAGAAGGACTGGCAACTGCACTTTTGCTCAAGAAAGGCTGGACACTGGCCGCGATCGCTCAAGTTTTACCCTCATTCCCCGACGCAACTTTGGAGCAACAAATTCTTGCCGAGGCTGATGGTCAAGACCCAACCTGGTTGCCGCAAATGCAAACAGCGACATTGCCATTACCAACAGGACACGCCAGCACGATCGATCTGGCTGAAGATACTGTTATATTGCTGGCCCAGGGAATTCTGCGACAGTACACAAGAATTCTCAATCGAGACATCGTTCGCCAAGACGATACTATGCCATCGGAACTTTATCGGGCTATGTGCAAGTTGGGCAGGCTGTATATCGAATCCGGACAAAGCGATCGCGCGGCTTGCGTGCATACGGTTTTGGAACGTGCTAGATATCCCCTCAATAAGTGGGACTTAGATATTTTTTGTCACGCCGATTTTGACTCGGGTCAAGTAATTCTCATCGATCCAGACTTGCGAGTGCCAACCCCAGATTGTGCAGTAATTGCCAACAGTAAAGGTACTTTTGGCGAAGATAATATCATCGAACACCGCCTGTACCAACGGTTGCGCGAGGCAACTGAACGATTGGGGATTCGCCGCCAGCACAAAGCTTATACGGCTTTGCGATCGCTATTTGGCAGCCGATCGCTCATCGGAGAACACCAACTCTTAGAGTATTTACGTGACAACGATTTAACCCCTTTACAGGGAATGATTGTTGACACCTTTTTTGATAGCGTGTCGGATGTCTGGTTAATTGACGGACACGCTCATCGCTGCGCGTATTGCGGTACGCTGATGCGCCCCTATCCCAATAAAGAACTTTTTCCCGATGGGCGATGTCCGATTCGCCAATGCCTCGGTCACAACTCCTCAACAGCAAAAGTTTCGGAGAAATTAGACCCAAACCAAGACCGATTGCTGATTGCCAAACCGCAAATTTTAACCTATTGGACTGGGCCGGCGATCGACGAATTAGCAATTTTTAAGGCAGCCATAAAAAACGGACTAGATGCCGAACTTTACCCAGAATCCGACCTATGCGATGTAGCAATTAACGGTCGCAATATCGGCATTGATGCTAAGTCATACACCAGTCCTGTCTCCCTTGCTTTGCGCCTCAACCGCACTGGCATCGGAGGGCTGAAGCACTACCGCCGCCGCATCATTGCCGTCAGCGACCAATTAATTGAGGAGCGGCCAGATTACCTCTCTACTTTCGAGTCAGCGCTCGAGAAAAAAGGCGATCCTGCTACTCTCGAAATTCTGTCTGTTTCACAAGTCATTGAGTTGTTAAAGGCAATCAAATATGAGAATTAAACCGGATTTCTGGACGGGAATAGATCGCATTTCCTGGCTGTGTGTCTTGATGGCAGAATTTATTGAGACTAATTCCCTAGAATATGCCCCTTTAACGATATCGGGAATGGCGAGTATCATCAATGCACCCGCGTTGACAAAAGCCCGCCAAGCCATTTTCAATATGCGCCTGATGTCGCTGGCTTACGTGACAGAACAGTCAGTGAAACACGCCGTTGCTATTTATAACGATCGCCACTACCGCAACAAAACTCAAGGAACCTATAAAATTAACTTAGAAACACTTCACTTTGAACGCACAGACCCCCTAGAAGACCCTTTAATTGCCGCATCGCGTCAAATTCTGGGCCAGCCTTTGGCACACCAATTTTACAGCGCCACCTTTGCCGATCCCCGCCAGCCAATGGCCGTTGCTTTAGGTGAAGAAACAACAGCCGCGAGAGTGCCAATTGGGCCGATCGCAGCCCCGCTTGCACCGCGCCGCACTCATTCCCTCGATCGCTTGCCGAAAGCAAAAATCCGCATTCCCCTTTCGGAACTGTACGAGTTAGCAGTTGAGATGGATGAACGCGAAGCAAATCACCCTGAAAAAAGACGGGGTAGCTGGGTACAACGGTTTGAACATTTTGCACTTAAGGTGCCAGAAATTGGTAAGGGTTTGCGGGAAGAAACAGTCATCGAATTAGAAGGCATCAAGCACTTAATTGGACTGCCTGGATCGGGCAAAACAACTTTGCTCGTATTAATAGCTGTGTGGTTGGGAAAACGCGGTTATAAAGCGATGTTTGTGTTTCCCTCTATTGAAGTTGCCAGACAGTACATGGCAGAACTGGCATTTCATGAAATTAAAGTGGGAATGCTAGTCGGTCAAAGCGATGGAACTCGCCGCCGACACGCTGACAATATTGCCGAGGCGATCGCAGCATCAGGGGGAAATGGCGGCTTTGCCTATAGTTTGGAACAGGCAGAAGTTTTTGGCTTAAATTGCGTCTTGCCTGCTTTTTCAACTGCTGATACTTCGATGTGGGGATTTGGTTATGCACCCTGCAAGGAAATTTTACAAAGCGGTGGCAAAAAAGGGCAGATGAAAAAGTATCTTTGTCCGGTTTGGACGGTGTGCGGCCGCCACAAAGCACCCCGCGATTTGCTAGATGCCGATATTTGGGTCGGCCACGTTCTTTCAATGGATACTGAAGTTCCACCTCATGCTATTCGCGATCGCATTCGTTATTTTGAATTAATTGCCCGGACATTTGATGTCGTAGTTTTTGACGAAGCAGATATGGTGCAATCAAATCTGGATGCTTACGGTGCAGCAACTTTAAAACTTTCGGGGGCGAAAGAATCTATCCATTTAGCCATTCAAGAGCAAATTCACAATCCTTTTGCTCGCGGAGAAAACTATCGATTGTTCGACCGCAATGTAGAACTTTACAGCCGCAATTTATCGGAATTTGGCGATCGCAATACATCATTAATTACTGCCGTTCAAAATATGCCCTCATCGCGAGTGAGCCAACGCTATGAGAATCAGTTATTAACCGTTCTGAGAATAGTCAGCGATTTGTTGGATGGCTATGAGAAAACTTCTAAACGCGATCGCCTAGACGAAGAGGGAGTCAAACAGGGATTTAGCAAAAGTCGAGCCTTAACTCAATTCTGGGAAACAGCAGCTTACCATGCTTTTTACGATCGCACTGGCATTGAACCGCACGATCGGCTCAACCTGGATCTGTGCGCTCAAAGCCTGGGAATCAACCCCGACACCCTCAAACAGCAGTGGGAAACTCAGATTCTTTATTTTCGCCGTTATTTAGCAGAGAATTCGATCGAACGGCGCGACAATATTGTCAAAGAAATTGCCAAATTGTTTTTGCCTTTGTGTTTTAAGGATAGCACTGCATCAGCCGAAGCTCAGGATACAATTACCTTACTTGTTTGCGTTACTTTCGTGATTTTAGGCTATCAGCGGATCGTACCGCAAACTAGAACAATGGTAGCAGAAGGACTGATTCGGGAACCGATTGTCGAATCAACGGCAACACCGGAACTGCGACAACTGATTCCTGAGAATATTTTAGGGTCTTTTTCGGGGGTAAAATACAGTTTCCAATCGGCACAAACTACTCGAAGTCAAGCCCGAAATGTGGAACTGTCTTATATTATTTTTGTGGGCGCGCCTCGGATGTTAATGCACCGTTTTCATCAGTTATTTGAGGCAGATGGCGAACTGACAGGGCCGGCAGTTTTAATGACTTCAGCTACTTCTTTTCTCGAAGCAAGTCCTGCTTATCACATTAACTCTGGGCCGGATTATCTGCTGAAGCCGCGCCAAACAGAACACGATCCCAAAAAGAGCATTTACCGCTTCAAATGGCTGCCCGATCGCGAATGGGGCGATGAACCTCTCCGATTTAGCGGTGCAGTCGAACTGCGCGATCGCAATTTAAAAAAAATGGTAGACGCGCTGGTGCAAGGAGGAACCAAGAAATCTGAAATTTACAAATCCATCCTCAACTTTGACGTGCAACATGGTATTTACCGCAAAGCTGCCTTAATTGTTAACAGCTACGAACAAGCTCGGAACGTTAAGAAATTTATCAACGATTACCATCCAGAAATCGGCAAAAGAACCAAAGCAGTTGTTAATTTTCTCGATAACGGAGAGCAACCAACTGATTTCGTCACAAGGGCTCAGTGCGAGGCTTTAGGAGATGATGAAACTTGCGATATTATCATTTTTCCGCTGTTGGCAATTGGTAGAGGCGTAAATATTGTTTTCACCAAAGGAGATAGGCAACTCGATGCAGCCATTGGTACAATTTATTTCCTCACCCGTCCCCACCCCACGACTGACGATACACAACTTTTGTACAGTCTAGCCGGAAAAGCTACCCAAGAATTTGACAGTCGAGTTTTTACTGAAGCAGAAGACTTGTCAGCAATTTCTAATGCTTGGAAACAGTCGAGAAAACAACTCTGGAAAACGGCTAATCGGCTGTTACGCGAACCTCTCATGGCTAGCCGTTTGGGTGAAGATTTATTTAAACCGTTTACGGCCAATCAGATGGTTGGGATTTTGCAAACAATTGGGCGCGGGATGCGAAATGGGTGTCCGGTACAAGTTTACTTTGTCGATGCAGCTTGGGCAATTAAATCTACTAAAAATGAACCTGACTCCGGGCGGGACAGTATGCTAGTTCAGATGCGAATTATTTTAGAAGAATGCGTCAAGCATCCCGATCCAGTGGTTCGAGAAATTTATCAAGAACTTTACGGTGCATTTCTCGATCCCTTGCGGCGCATTGATGGCGTAGTTTACCCGCCAAGTTTACGGAATTCAGAAGGTTTGACAGAGGAAGAAGACGATTTTGATGATTTTTCACCTTTATTGGAGATGTAACCATGAACGACGAAATTTTTGACAAAATTGAATTCGATGATGACGGCGAAGCAAAGGAAACTACTATTATTGGAGATGCAACCATGAACGACGAAATTTTTGACGAAATCGAATCCGATGATGACGAAGAAACTGAAGCAACTGTGTTTTCAGACACCCTTTACATTCCTCTCGGCAAGCCCAAAAGTCTGAAAGAGATTCCCCTAGCTTTTACCGTGCCAGATAACATCGAGCCAGTAACAGTCAAAGGCTTGACGCTAGGTTGGACAAAAGCTGCTTTGCATGAGCTTTCGATCATCCAAAAAGCTGCTTGCAAGGGCGATTCAGCTAGTAAAAATCTCCCTTATTCCTCGCTGCTAGGTTTGTTAGAAGTAGGACTTGACAGTGCAGCGCGGATTCTGTCAAATGTAGGTTTGAGTCTGTTTTCGTTGAATTCCAAAAGTGTAAAAGAGCCGGAACCATTTGCTTACTTAAATTCCGAAAGTACACAAGATATCCAGAAAGCGTTACGCCCAATTATCAACGAGTGGATAACAAATTTCCTAAAACCTTTTTCTGAAAAAGAAGAGGGGCTATTGGAAGTTATCGACCGTTTGGAAGATTTGCACGATCGAAAGGAGTTGTTAACAATTACTCCGTCTGAGTCTCAAGTTTTACCTTGGAAATGGAATCCAAATACAGGAACTACAAAACACAGCAACAATTATGATTATCGCGTATTAGTCGATTATGCAACTCGCGCGATCGCCGGAAAAGAGATTTTTCAGGGGCTAGGAACAATGAAGCGGGTTATCTCTAGCGGCGGGCGTCTCACAACTGGAACGGCAGAATTGATTACCGATCCCATTACTGTATCCGAAAACGCAGGAAAATTCAGTCTGGTGGTACGTTTAGAAGTCGTAACCTATCCTTCTTTGCACCAACCTTTATTGAAGATAGATGTTTCCAAGCGCCGCTGGTTAAGTGAATTAAAACCTGCAAGTTATAACTCAGCAAATATTAGCGGCTTTGTCTTTTCTGTTGACTACAGCGATCGCGCATTTCGCTACACGGTGCTTTCCGATTCCGAAAAACCGGAGAAAAATCAACCGAACAAAAAGAAAAATTGGTTTTGGGCGATCGATAAAGATTTTGAAGCATTGCGTGGCAAGCTAAAACTCCCGCTGAAAACCCCTAACGGTCAAAATATTGATGGTTCCCAAATTGCTTTGGGTCAAGCTTCAACAGAACGCTGTCAAGTAATGTTAACTTACCGCAACGGACTGCAAGAAGGAAAACATGGGATTGAGGCTGGTGTACCGGAGATTGATAAATTAGAAGCTTTTGAAAAGATTGCCGAAATTTTCAAGCCTATTGGCTTCAAACCTTTCGATAATTACTTGGAAGTAAAATTTAAGAGGGGTGAAAGCCATAAACTCGACAATACTGGTTCACGCATGATTAACTTGCCTACTCTGTTAGGTGCTGCTTTAGAAGTTCTCGAAAAAGACGACAATTCTGCTTTGACTAAAAAAAAATACCTAGAAAGCTTTGAGGACGATGAGTTAAACAACTTGCTGACTAAACACATTGACATCAATTTAGATAATATTTCAAAAGGCAGAAAAGCCCTGCAATTGGTTTGTCAATTAAAAGAACTCAAGGCGATGATTCAGGAAAACCAGGAAGCTATGCGTCGGCTATATCCTAACGAAAACCTGTTGCTTGTTGTCTTTTACCAAGAACAATTACACACCGAAGTGAAACTGCTGCAAGCAATGATTCGAGTTCTCTGGGGTGATGCGATCGAAGTTATTGCTAATAGTTTACCACCAAATACTCACGAGTCGAGAGAGTCATTGCCAGGTGCAAATTTGAAAGCGAAAGAGCGATCGCGCCACCGTATAGAAGCATGGGAGTCGATCGTAAAACAACTAGCTTTACGCAAACAGCGAACTTTTTGCCTCGTAATGGCACGGGAATGGTATCCAGACAAGAAACATGACGATTCGGTGAATAAACCCTCCTCCCGCCAAGCACTGGCTAAAATCGCTGGTTCTTGTGTGCAGTTTCTGCTACCGATTGAAACAACTAAGGAGAAACAACTTCTCAAACTAGATGATTTTTTTCATCGAGTACAAGCTGCTCTAAAAGACTTACTTTATGCTCATTCTGGCCGCATTGATGATGTCAAGGAAAAGGTTGACAAATGGCTCAAAGATACTCCTGTAGCAGCTAGACCAAAAGAAATTATCGGAATTACGATCGTTCGCAAACAGAAAGGTCGCGCTCGCGGTTTTATTGACAACACATTTTTGCCAGTTGCTATGCGCCTCAAGGTGGAAACAGGTGAATGCGAACTGTGCTGTGCCTATGAGAAGGGTAATAATTTACAAATCAGCCCTTGGAGCAAGTTTTCTGATGCGATCGCCTTTATTTCCCAAATCTCTCCCGTGAAACTGGCTGATAAACAAGAAGCGCGCCAGATTCGTTTCATGAAATTTGCCAAGCAGATTATTTCCAATTCTGTAGATGAAGGGAATCAACCATTAGTGATGATTGATTCTTCTAACTGCGCGCAACTTTGGCCTTGGCTCGCCGATGTTAGAATGAATGCAAATCAAATTAACCTCGGTCAGCAGTACGAGCAGATGCAAGATGAGTGGAAAGGTGCGCGGATAATTCGGATTCGTCAAGATATCGCCCCTGGAATTATCGATAAAAAAGTCCGACATTTAACAGACACTTCTCTGGAAGATACCCGGACAAAAGAAGAACTGACTTCAACCTGGGAAATTCCCTCTGCATCGAGTGCAATGAAGTTGTTTCGGCTTGTTACAAGCAATCAAAAGAGCGAAATCAGTGAAACAGGTTGTGTTGCTTACCTGTCTGTTGGGCGCAAAACACTTCATCATGAATCACGCGGTCAAAGTTGCTATCACCCGACAGAAAGCCCTCTTGCTGTAAAGAATATTGCTGAAGAAGTGGTAATTTTTGCATTTAGTTTCCTCGCGCAAAGCGGGTTATATCAAATGGCATCACTGCTTGTGCGCTACTTTCTTGCAAAAGTTGCTGACGGTTTCAACAACAAAGTTTTAAATAAAGCTGGCTTGGAAGTTTACAAAATTGAAACCCGTCCGCCTTTCACGGGACAATTACCAACTCCAAATCCTCTGGAAATTGTTGTGACTTTGCGACAGGAAAAAGATGATTGCGATCGCCTTGCTGCACTGGTAGAATCCCTACGGTATAGTTTCGGTCACTACAGCGATTGGTCGAGCTTACCAGCTCCTCTGTTTTTTGAGCGAGTTGTGCGAGACTATATCAGCGAATTTGCAATTGAAGATGAGCAAATGGAGGCGGAACCAGAGTTAGAGGAATAATTCAGTCTAGGGTTGCTGTCCCTACTCGGTTGAGTGTTATACCATTTTTCTAAAGATGTGCTAGAGATAAAGAATGTAAGATCCAAGACCATCCTGTGAGAAAACCAATGA
>NZ_JAUBSX010000115.1:0-16862 GCF_036704885.1 Microcoleus sp. F4-D5
AGCAGACAACAGTCGCTAACTGACTCTCTGTCTTCATCTGGAGTGCTGGCGAGCGCGCGCAAACTTGACATGCTCCCCCATAGCATCTATGGTTATTACACTTCCGGCAATTTCTAACATTTCTATTAATGCCGGAACTGCTGTCAGTTCATTGGATTTTTTATCGACTTTTTTTTGACCTAAAACCAATTGATGAGATGAAGACCAGGCTGTAACTATATGTAGCGCTTTTTGCTGGTCATTTCGGTCATAAGATTGTTTCATTGTTTTGCCATCAATGGCAATCACGTTTAGTTCTAATTCCCCGACTATGGCATTTACCCAACTCAAAAAGCATTCTTGAAAATGTTGTGGTTCAATTCGGGCAAATACCCGACTAAATGTGTCATGAGATGGTATGCCATTCGGCAATTCTAGAAAGCTTTTTAACCATTCATATTTGGCGTTACCATAGGCTTCTATTGCCACCCATCCGTCTGCGCCGCTGATGATAGCTAGAATCGCAATCGCTATAATATCTTTGAGTAAGTGTTCTTTACTTCTTTCTATTCTTGGGTCTTTCAAATTGGCAAAATGCTCTAAAAAACTGGTATTTAAAATATTCATTGAAGGCAATGAATCTGTTTGTTTTTGTTTGGAAGTTACACCTTTACTAAAACCTCTTGCCATTGATAGCACGAATAAAATACAATAAACTACATTAAAATTTAGTCGGATTTAACTGTAGCATATTTTGCGTTAAACTTAAGATGCGTTTACCCTGCAATCACCAAAGAATTGTTCGGTGGCAAGACGATGCCAAGCAGCGTTTTCCTCTTCTTCATCTTCTGTGTCAGTTGGTTCTTTCACCAGAACAATAACTCGGACTTCTTGGTTAACTACCAAGTATTTTAAGAGAGTATCGGGAAATTCTATTTTCCCTTCATCTGTGACTTTTGCGGGAAACTCGTAAGCTTTCATAATTTTTAGGTCAATTTTTTTACAACATTATTCAGTTTGTGATTTACTTTCTAATTCCTTGAGTTATAAAAAAACTCGCACGATTATAAATCTCTTTGCCAAATCTTGATAGTTTTGTTATCACTTCCACTAACCAGAGTCTGCCCATCCGGGCTAAAAGCCACAGAGTAAACTCCCCATGAATGTCCCAAGAGACTGCAAATTTTATCTCTGGTATCGAGATTCCAAAGTTCGATAATACCAGGTTCCGTACTATCCTCTTCGCTGCCAGAATCCCACCCGCCACTTGCTAAAATTTTCCCATCAGGGCTAAAAGCTAAGCAGAAGTCCCCCATTGAATTTTCCGCAAGAGTATAGATTTCTATTCCCGTGTAGAGATTCCACAGCTTAATAGTTCCCACACAGTGCAAAGTCGCAAAAGTTGCTCCATCGGGGCTAACAGCGATCGCATAAACAGAGTCCATACCCTCCTGCCAATGCTTTGTCCAGATTTCATCTCCAGTGGTTAAATTAAAAGCTACTGCACTTAGAGAAACATAATCATCTGCACTGCTACTAAGTAGAATCTTTCCGTCAGGGCTCAATAAAATAGCCAAACTATAAAATACTTCTACTGGCCACTTTAAAGTCCGAATTTCTTCTCTATTTCTAAGGTTCCAAAGTTTGATAGTTGTGTCTTCACTGGCACTTGCCAGAGTCTTCCCGTCGGGGCTGATAACTACAGAAGTAATTATGTCTGAATGTCCGGTGATGGTGTAAATTTCCTCTTTAGTGCTGAGATTCCAAAGCTTGATAGTTTTGTCTTTACTGCCACTAGCAAGAGTTTGTCCATCAGGGGCGAGGGCAATGGATGCAACCCCTTGTGAATGTCCTGATAAAGTGTGAAGTTCTTGCCCTGTGTTGAGGTTCCACAGCTTAATTGTGCTATCAGAACTTCCGCTAACTACAGTCTGTCCGTCTGGAGTGATGACAACAGAAGTTACCGAACATGAATGTCCGTGAAGGGTGTGTACGCATTGCCAGTTAGTTTGAAGCATTTGATATTACTCCTAGCATTCATCCAGCAACCACATTTTTACTCATTGTTTTCAATGCCATTAAAGTGCAAGCTGAATCTCGGAAGATTCTCCTAAAGCTTCGTTGACAACAATCAGTTTTCCTTGACTATCCGCCCCTAATTGTTGATTGGCATTGAGTAATTCAATTCCATAAATAGTACCGTCTGGGGCAATATCCACATTCATTTGCTCGCTAACCTGGATAGTTTTTACCTGTGTGGTTTTTTCTTTCAGGTATATATAAGCTACGTTGTATCTGGGATCGTAAGTCAGTTTCATGGAACCTCCTGCTCAAAAGAATTTGACAATTACAGTGATAATTATCCAGTCTTCGCCTTCTGGGGCTGCGATCGCCTCTACTGTCTTCATAGCATAAACTTTTCCCTGCCACTCAGCATTGAAGGAAAAGTTGCGCCTAAATCCGGTTCTGCCAAATTGAGCCGGAAAAGTTGTGCCACTTTCAACAGTAGCAATTACTTCTGCCTCAGTTGCACCTCGCTCAATCAATCGTGCTTGAGCATGGGGATGTAATCTAACGCTCACGTTGCTATTACCTCATTTTTGCCTCTTTATTTTTGCACTAACTTAATTCACCACAGCCGCGCATCAGCATCAAAATAAAGGCATGAGTGTCCAACAACAACCTGATTCCATGTACTCCTTAAACTCTTCTAGCGGTTCGTCAAAATCATCGGACATCCAAACCATTCCTTTAGCACTCCCAGCTTTGGATGACCAGCGCTTCTTATTAGCTGGCGGTATTCCTACCAATTTTACAACAGGCTGGTTATCTTGATTAATCGCCACTTCTTCTCCTCTCTGAGCCGCTGCGATTAATTCCAGAAGCTTTTCTTTTGCCTCAAGTATGTCTACTTGATACATCTTTTTTGCCTGATTACAGTCAATCTACAGCATCACTATTTTAACTCAATTCGATAAATCTTCTTCCTCCAAATCAACAGGCTGAAACTCTAAATCACCAGGCTGCAACTGAGCCGGAGTAGCCGGAATCGCCGCAATAATTGCATCGATTACTTTAGCCACCGGAATAATCTGCATCCCCAAATCTGGCACCGCTTGATTCTTAGGAATAATCGCCCTTTTGAAACCCAATTTCGCCGCTTCCCTCAGCCGCAATTCTAATTGGGAAACCGGCCGCACCTGTCCCCCCAAACCCACTTCTCCGAGCAAAACTGTGCGCGCATCAACCACCCGATCGCGAAAACTGGCCACAACGGCGATCGCCACTGCCAAATCCGCCGTCGGTTCCTCCACCTTCAACCCACCCACCGACGCGACAATCGTATCCAACTTAGATAAAGGAATCCCCACCCTTTTCTCCAAAACCGCCAAAATTTGCTGCAATCTAGAATTGTCCACACCAGTAGTAGAACGGCGCGGCGAACCAAAACTCGCAGGGCTGACTAACGCCTGAATTTCTACTAAAATCGGTCGAGTTCCTTCGCAAGCAACAGTCGTGGAAGTACCGGGCGAAAATTCATCTTTATTGCCTAAAAACAACTCCGACGGATTATCTACTTCTCGCAAACCGTTTGCTACCATTTCAAAAACACCGATTTCATGAGTCGCGCCGAAACGGTTTTTCATCGATCGCAAAAGCCGGTGAGAAGCAAAGCGATCGCCCTCAAAATAAAGTACAGTATCTACCAAATGTTCCAAAACCCTCGGCCCCGCCAAAGCTCCATCTTTCGTAACGTGACCGACAATAAATAAAGTAATATTTTCCCTTTTCGCCACCTGCATCAAAGCAGACGTACATTCCCGTACCTGAGCCACCGAACCCGGAGCCGATGTTAAACTAGCAAAATAAATAGTTTGGATGCTGTCAACTACCGCTACATTCGGTTTCAGCGCTTCCAACTCCCGCAAAATTACTTCTAAATCCGTCTCTGGAAGCAAGTAGAAATTCTCCGCTGACTTGTCCTCGGAATCCTTCTTAGCTTCCCCGTTGCTGCCAGATTTATGCCCGCCGTTGCTTGACAATTCAACCGGATTAGCCACGCCCAAACGCTGCGATCGCAACTTCACCTGCTGGCCGGACTCCTCCGCACTGACATACAGTATCCGATCCTTGCGGGCCAACATATTCGCCACCTGCAACAGCAGCGTCGATTTCCCGATTCCCGGTTCCCCCCCAATCAACACCAGCGAGCCCGGAACAATCCCGCCTCCCAAAACTCGATCGAGCTCCCCGTAACCAGAAGGCCAGCGAGACTGAGTTTGGTCGGAAATCTGCGATAATCTGAAAGATACCCTGGGTTGACCCTTCGACTTATCAGGGGGCGAACCGCCCGCTGCCTTAGTTGTCACCCCTGTTAAACCAGCCCGCGATACACCAACAGTAGGTTGTTCTAACTGCTCGTCAAAAGAATCCCACTTCTGACAGCTAGGACACCTGCCAAAATATTGTGGTGAATCATACCCGCATTCCCGACAAATATATTGTACTCGAGGCTTAGGCATTGTTTACTATAGATAAATAGTCACCCTAACATTTAGAAAAGTCTGAGTTCAAGCAATTATCAAGCTTTCAGACCGATACCCACACATGATTCAATTTGTGTCTTCTATGATAGGGTACAAAAAATTAACATTATCTGAAATGTAACTTAAGGAGTGCTCGGTAACTTGGAAAACCATAAAGAAAAAATTCTGGTAGTCGATGACGAAGCCAGTATCCGCCGCATTCTGGAGACTCGCCTTTCCATGATTGGCTACGATGTCGTCACCGCTGCTGACGGCGAAGAAGCTCTCGAAACATTTCGCAACACCGAACCCGACTTAGTGGTTTTGGACGTGATGATGCCTAAGCTAGACGGTTACGGCGTCTGTCAGGAGTTGCGTAAAGAGTCAGACGTGCCTATCATCATGCTAACTGCTTTGGGAGACGTAGCCGATCGCATCACCGGTTTAGAATTGGGCGCCGACGATTACGTCGTCAAACCTTTCTCTCCCAAAGAACTTGAAGCCCGCATCCGTTCGGTACTGCGGAGGGTTGACAAAAACGGGGCGTCGGGGATTCCCAGTTCCGGAGTCATCCACGTCACCAATATTAGGATTGACACCAACAAGCGCCAAGTTTACAAAGGCGACGAACGAATTCGCCTCACAGGCATGGAATTCAGCCTGTTAGAACTGCTTGTCAGCCGTTCTGGAGAGCCTTTTTCGCGATCGGAAATTTTGCAGGAAGTCTGGGGATACACGCCAGAACGCCACGTAGACACCCGCGTAGTGGACGTTCACATCTCGCGGCTTAGGGCAAAGTTGGAAGACGACCCCAGCAATCCCGAATTAATTCTCACCGCCCGCGGCACCGGCTATCTCTTCCAGCGAATTGTCGAAATTGGAGAAGTAGGATAAAGTCAGTCGGCAGTTGGCAGTTGGCAGTTGGCATGAGTTAAATTACCAACTACCAATGACTAATGACTAATGACTAATGAATAATGACTAATGACTAATGACTGCTGACTGCTGACTGCTGACTAATGACTAATGACTGATGACTGATGACTAATGACTAAATCCGATCCCAATAAAGTTTTGCGGCAATTGCCCTTAGTTGCAGGAGGGTTAGCAGGTACGCTGCTAATGGTCAACCGCTTGCTGACAGAGCAAATTACAGATTCTCAAGCTCGTTCCGACGCTTTGGGAGTAATTGTCAGCGCTCTGCTGATTTTAACAGGTTTGCTGTGGCAGCAGGTGCAAGCGCGATCGCCCGATTCGGTAAAACTTATCGGCGAAGAAGGTTTTGAATTTGCGCCGGATTTGCCGGAGGCCGTGAAAATAGAATTAGCTTGGGCGTCGCGTTTGCTGTTGACAAATACCGCCACAAGGTCGATCGTAATTGTGTATCAAGGAAAAGTTTTATTGCGGCGCGGCATTTTAGGCATCAATCCCGAGGTCAAACCGGGGCCGATTTTGCAGCGAGTGCTCGACAAAAACAAACCAGTTTATTTAGTAAATCTCAACATTTATCCGGGCAAAATAGAATTTGACTATTTGCCAGAAAACACTCAAGGAGTTATCTGTCAGCCCATCGGCACTCAAGGCGTTTTAATCTTAGGTGCTAACGCGCCCCGCAGCTATACAAAACAAGATGAAAACTGGGTTGAAGGGATTGCCGAAAAACTAGAAAATACCATCAATCGATTTTAGATTTTAGATTTTAGATTTTAGATTTTGGATTGTGGATTGTGGATTTTAGATTTTAGATTGTGGATTTTAGATTGTGGATTGTGGATTGTGGATTTTAGATTTTAGATTTTAGATTTTAGATTTTAGATTTTAGATTGTGGATTGTGGATTGTGGATTTTAGATTTTAGATTGTGGATTGTGGATTTTAGATTGTGGATTGTGGATTTTAGATTGTGGATTTTAGATTGTGGATTGTGGATTTTAGATTTTAGATTTTAGATTGTGGATTGTGGATTTTAGATTGTGGATTGTGGATTTTAGATTTTAGATTTTAGATTTTGGATTGTGGATTTTAGATTGTGGATTTTAGATTTTAAATTGTGGATTTTAGATTTTGGATTTTGGATTTTAAATTGTGGATTTTAGATTTTAGATTGTGGATTGTGGATTTTAGATTGTGGATTTTAGATTTTTAATTTTTAATTTTAGATTGTGGATTTTAGATTGTGGATTAGACCTATTGCCAAATAATTTTATGCTAAAATCAAACATTTTGCTTAAGTGGAGAAGATTGCAGGTTATAGCGTCGAAGCGCCTTAACTCTTGAAGAACAACTTAAGAGTAGTTTGGGAATATTGGCGATGGCGAAAATATCGACGAACCTCTTTTCATATGGGAACAAATTGGGGAGTACCCAAATCAACGATTTGCCGAATTGTAACTAACATTGCATCAAATTTAATGAAAATGGGAAAGTTTGGTATTCCTGGGAAAAAAGCATTGTTCAAAGGTTTTGGGCATCCAGAAGCTGTGGTAATGGATGTCACAGAAATAGCTATCGAACGCAAAAAAAATATATATATTCAGTAAATAAAAATAACGCAACCTAAAAATGCAAGTGGTCATTAATCAAGAAACCAGCACAGATTATTTGCCTAAATTTTGGACTGGGGCATTGCCACGATTTCAGCTTGTTTAAAAAAAGCAATGTTCATTTCCATCCTGAGACCGATAGTTTAGAAGATAGTGGCTATCAAGGGATAAAAGATTATCACTCTAATAAATCGACTCCTAAAAAAAAACTAAAAATAGGAATCTTTCTCTTTTAGAAAAAGACTACAATCGAGCTTTAGCCCAGAACCGAATAGTGATTGAACATATGAATAGGAGTCTAAAAGCTTTCTTACATTTTGTCCAGTCGTTATCGAAATCGCCGCCGTTACGGTCTCCGCTGTAATTTGTTGTCAGCACTTTACAATTATGAGTTAGCTCTAAAGTCTAAAATTCAAAACTTTTAATTATAAAATAGGTTTTTTTGCAAGAGGTTTATTATTCAGGTTTTCCGCCCTTTTTCTTGAAATATCTCGATTCATCAACCGTTTTAAGGGCTTCAGGTCTTGTTCGAGTTCCTTCACTCCCTTTGTAACTTCATGTTAAGAAATGTTTTTTTTGTTTGCCAGAATTCCCAAGAAAGACTTACGCACGATTTGACATTTGTGATATCTGCCGAAAGATAGAGTTACGCGCTTTGGATTAACCCGTTAAATAAACTGGTGTTCTCAGTGCTGCTACACCAGCCTGACTTTCGCTGCAATTGAGGAGAAAATGGGGAAAGTTACTGCGACAAAAACGGCGAATAGCTCAGCAAAATCAAGCTCAACCAGCATTTGGACGCGCTTCGACGCACAGCACAAGCCCCCGAAAAAACCCAGTCCGAGACGTTTTCACTGGGTTGTGGACGCTGTAGTGCCCCTAGCCCTCACATTCACAGCCGGCATTGCTGTGCTCTTGCCCGGATCGCTACCCACACCGGCACGTCTGTCACTCTTCGCCTTCATCCTAGCTGCCATCTTGTGGTCAACCACCTCAATTAACGCCGACTACATCGCCCTCAGCACCATGATGCTGCTGATTTTGGCCGGCGGTAGTCCTCAAGAACAGCTCTTTGAAGCCCTCGCCTCAGATGTCATTTGGCTGATGATTGGCGCGTTCATCCTCGGTGGCGCGGTACAAAAAACCGGCTTAGCTGCACGGCTGACTCAACTTGTCGTCTCCCGCGCCACAAACGTCCGCAGCTTGTTCTGGCTGCTGACAACCGTACTAATTCCGCTCTCCTTCTTGATCCCTTCCACATCTGGACGCGCTGCAGTTGCGATCCCCGTGTTTCGCAGCATCGCCAATGCCACCGACGATCGCCGCATCATTCGCGCCTTAGCCTTGCTGATGCCAACCATTATTTTGGTATCTACGATCGTTGCATTAGTCGGAGCCGGCTCTCACCTCGTTGCCAACGATTTGCTGCAACAAATTGCGAAACAGCAGATATCCTTCGCTCAGTGGGCGCTCTATGGCTTACCATTTGGCATTACCGCCAGTTATGCCTCTTCCTGGGTAATTATGCACTTATTTCTCGATAAAGAGCGCCTCGATCGCCAGTTGCAGGTGCCGGTGCAAACCAGCAAGCCCTTCTCACAGGCAGAATGGAAAACCGTCGGCGTTGTCGTCGTGATGATCGGACTTTGGCTGACAGAAACCTGGCACAGCTTGGAAATTGCCACAGTTAGCGTATTTGGGGCGCTTGTGCTGACGCTGCCAGGAATTGGTGTCCTCAAATGGAAAGAAGGACTGAAAGCAGTTTCGTGGAATTTAATCGTCTTCGTGGGTGCCGCCTTAGTCTTGGGACGGGCGCTGATTGACTCCGGCGCTGCCCAATGGATTATTGACCAGTTGTTTGTCGTCACCGGCATCGTCGGGGCAGAATCGCGCACAGTCATCTTATTTGTGCTGGCATTTATCTCCCTCACTTCACACATTTATATGACCTCCCACACAGCACGGGCGGCAGCATTAGTTCCTGCGCTTTTATACCTAGGGAGCAGTTTGCAACTTAATCCAGTTGCCGTATTATTCATCAGCACTGTCGGCATGGATTACTGCCTCACCTTTCCAGTTAGTTCCAAAGCATTATTAATGTTTCAAGAATTAGAAGGTGAAACTTATAAACCAGCCGATTTACTGCGTTTAAGTTCCGTGCTGCTACTTGTTCACCTGGGACTGATGGTGGTGTTTTACTTTGGGTACTGGCGCTGGATTGGTTTGCAACTGTAGCTGTGCCAGCCTGGTAGCCTAGTAGGTTGGGTTTCTTCTGTCAACTTAATCTATTTCTAAAGTTTAAAACTCAGGGGGGAGGAAAAAGCAAAAACTGATGAACTTGCGAAAGAAACTACTGACAACATTTGCAGGATTGGGATTGCTGGCGCTAGCGACTGCCGGCATGACTGTCTGGGCTATTGTCAAATGGCAAAACAGCGAAAATAAGCTGCAAAATCATTACCAGCGCAGTCTGTTAGTCCAGCGAGTCCGGGCCGGAACCTTTCGTGCCTTCAAAGAAGTAACAGAGGCTGTCACCACCGACGACGATGCTCGGGAAGAGTTTGAAGAATCCCTTAAATCCGTCAGTGAAGACTTAAAGAAGTGGGCCGATCTGGCTGACAACGAGGAAGAACAAAAACAGGTAACGCAAGTCCGCAATGCCTACGAAGTGCTGGTGCAAGATGCTCGTACTGTTTTTGACTTGGTGAGGACGAAGCGCAAAAAAGAGGCTTTTAATTTTATCCAAAAGAAATTAGAAGATGATTTCGAGCCATTTGAGGAATTAACGGAAGCAGCCGTCGAGTCTGACCAAAAATACCGGCAGGTGATTCAAGCGCAAACTCAAAGCACTAGGGAAACCGCTGAACTGGTACTCGCGATCGCCGCATTCGGCACCGTCTCGCTGGTATTGCTGCTAGCGGCTTATCTCGCCTCCGACTTATTCGCACCGCTGCGAGAGGTTGAACAAGCGCTCGACGATGTGGCGCGGGGCGATTTGCAGCGCCGGCTTGAAGAAGAACGCACTGACGAACTGGGGGCAGTGAACCGGGCATTTAATCGCATGACAGAGGCGATGCAAGAGCGAGAGGAGACGATCGGACTCGCAAGCCTGCCTGCAGGGGTGGCAGATGAGGCTTCAGACGGAGCGCTCAAAAATATGCCCTCGCGGCTGACACTGCACACCCTGGTGTCCCAGTTGCGCTCTCAGGTTAGCCAACTCGGTAACAGTGCCGGCAGCAATAACAATGTCATGGCTGAAGACAAACAGGAAATAATCGCTCAGCTAGACCGGCTGTTGCAGGCAGTGGCGCGTGCGACTGACTTTGGGTTTCCCTTGGATCTTAATTTGGCCCGCACCGATATCCGTTCGCTGCTGTACGAAGTGCTGCTGCGGTTTCATGACGAGTTTGCGCGTCGTGCCGTTAGCTTTGAGTTGGAAATTTCGCCAGACATCAGCCATGCAGTGGTTGATCGGCTCAAACTGCGGGAAGCTTTGGGCGAGTTGGTGCGTAACGCACTTGCAGCCATGCCAGATCGGGGCGGGCAATTGGGAATTCGTTCGTCCATTGCTGCTGATGCCAACCTGTTGTTAATAGAAGTCGCTGACAATGGCAAGGGGGCTGAACAGCCGCTGATCAATCAAGCTTTTGCCACCTTTGAAAACCCACGAGGCGGCCGTGCCGGTGTGGGATTGCAGCTAACAAAGGCCATTGTTGAGCAGCACGGCGGTCATCTGAGTATTGACAGTCAACCTGGTGTGGGAACTTATGTTCAGATTCAATTACCGCTGCGCGAGTAAATTCCTGGCAAAATTTTCCCGAAGCGATCTCAAAAATTAACCGAAAACAACAGAAGATGAGCTTACGAATTTTAATCGCACCCTCTGGGTTTAAAGAAAGTTTAGAAGCAGATGAAGTTGCTAACAGTATAGAAGCGGGAATTTTACGCGTCCTCCCATCTGCCCAAATTTATAAAGCCCCGCTGGTTGATGGGGGCGAGGGTTTTTCTAAAGCACTGGTGGCAGCAACCGGCGGCACGTTGCATGAACTGACGGTTACAGGGCCCGTCGGGCAGCCGGTGAAGTCCCATTTCGGCTTTCTCGGTGAGACGGATGTGAAAACAGCAGTGTTGGAAATGGCGGCGGCGGCTGGGTTGCGCTTGGTTCCCCGCAATGTCCGCGATCCTTTGGTGACAACCACTTACGGCGTCGGGGAATTAATTAAAGCCGCCCTGGATGCCGGTGCTGAGCGCTTGCTAATTGGCTGTGGCGATTCGGGAACGAATGATGCCGGTGCCGGCATGGCTCAAGCTTTGGGTGTGCGCCTGCTGGACGCTGAGGGCAACGAGTTGGGGCGCGGCGGCGGTGAATTGGCTAAGCTCGATCGCATCGATTTAAGCCAGCGCGATCCCCGACTGGAGCAAGTACAAATTGATGTGGCCTGCAACTGGCACAATATCCTATGTGGCCCTCACGGCGTCGCCAGAGTATTTGGCCCGCAAAAAGGTGCCTCACCCGAAACTGTTGAGAAGCTGGCCGCAGTCCTCGATCGCTTCGCTGATGTCATTGAACGAGACACCGGCATCGATGTGCGCGAAATGCCGGGTGGGGGTGCGTCCGGTGGATTGGGAACCGGCTTGAGCGCGTTGCTGGGTGCAACGTTGCACTCACGCTACGATATTGTGATGCAATATCTAGAGATTGATACCTTGCTGGCAGAGGTGGATTTGGCGATTACCGGCGAAGGCTGTATCGATCGGCAAACCCCACGAGGCAAGATCCCAGCAGAGGTGGCGCGGCGGGCAAAAGAATATCAGGTGCCGGTGATTGCTATTGCCGGCACTATTGGGGATGGGGCTAACCTCAATTACGAGCATGGAATTGACTCGTTTGCCAATATTTTGGAGACTCCAGGGACCTTAGAAGATGCGATCGCTAACGCCACTGAACTTCTGACGGATGCAGCTGAGCGAGTGATGCGTTTAATTTTAGTAGGTCAGAAACTCAAGTAACGCTTGGGATTTCCTAAAACGGAACTTACCCCCCACGCTCGATCGCGAGAGGTTTTCAGCCCCGATCGCGCGGTCATTCGGGGTGAGAACCCTCACCCTATACATGACTACAAACTCAGGGGAACCCCCAGTAAATCCAAGGCTTTTTGCTGTAAAGGACTTGGTATCGTCAACTTATCAAAACTAACACAAACACCTCCCAGTTTAGCGAGCACTCTATTTTTAGCAATCGTCGATAAATTCGTTAGTAACGTCCGAAAACTTTGAACCGGAAAATTGTCCAAATTACGTTGAGTTGAAACTTTGCGTTTTGCCCCAGTCTGGTATTTTTCGGGACAACCACTGAATTCGGTTCCACAGGCTCTAACCATTCTTCCTCCTCAAACAACAACGGCGCTAATTTCTCACGCATCTGCCATTCCACGTAATAAGCCAGCAGGCATAAAAACACGTGCGATCGAACTCGATGAGCCAAGCGGTGATAAATCGGACGCACCTTCAAATCAATAGTTTTATAACAACGAAATGCCGACTAGACTTGAGACAGACTTTTATAAGCCTTCACCGCCCGTGGGTCATCTAATACCGCAGGTGAAACTGAAGTACGAATCACGTACATTCCATCTAAATTTGCTGCCGCTGCAATTTTCTCATGGTTGCGTTCGTAACTGAAACTGTTATCGGTAATTTTCAGATGAAAATGCTTAGACCTCTCCCAAAAAGAAATGGTTGACCGATTACTCTTAAATTATAATGGAATTTTACCCTCCAAAAAACATGAGCCAACTCCGAGAATATATTGAAAAGCATCCATCCTAGACTCAAAGAATGTTGGGTATAGACTACGATCGGTTAATACAACTAATTACCAATGCCGAAAGTCTGTACAGTCAAAATAATCTCAATAAAGTCAGAAAACTCGGCTCATTAAACCCGGCAGTGGTCGCCCCCCTAAACTAACGATCGCAGATCAAATTCTTTTGACATTGGTGTACCTGCATAACTTACCTACTTTTCAAATGCTTGGGGTACAATTTGACATAGGTACTCCACGCTAATTATATTTTTCATCGCTGGGTAAAAATCTTAAGATAGTTATTGCCGGCTTCGGTGTTAGAACAAGTAAAAAAAAATGAGTCGGATCGAGCATGGAGCTTAGAAATTTTGCAAGAAGTTAAATTGATAGTAGATAGCTACGAGCAGTCTATACAAAGACCTACGGACAATGAAGAGCAGAAAAAAAATTACTCTGACAAACAAAATAGACATACTAAAAAAAATCAGGTAATAGTCATGCCATCCGGTAAAGAGATTGTTGACGTAGTAGTAGGAGAAACCGGAGCAACAGCCGACATAAACATTTGGAGAAAGCAGCGATTGTCACTCTTAACCTCACAAAATTTTCAAGGTAATAAAGCTTATGCACTCGACCGTCAATTAACAATACTTCGGACAGTTTTGGAACAGGGACGCTCCCCGAACAGAGACAAAAAATCCCTGGAATTTTAACCGAAACTCCCAAAAAAAGGCACTTTTTAGATTAAGCTCAAAAAATAGACGAACTTAAAAAAATGCCTGATGAATATTCTCGAATCAATTTTACAACAAATGTCAGGGATTAGTCAATCCCAAAAAAAGTTTATGGTGACCTTGTTTTCCACCATATTGCTTGTTTATGGCAAGGTAAACTTTACCAATCTGAGCCGTTACAGTTCGTTGAGTGAAAAAACTTATCGTCGGCATTTTTTGAAAAACTTTGATTTCGCAGAATTTAATCAATACTTTATCAATAAAGCCTTGGATTCTGAGCAAACTATTATTGCTGTAATCGATTGTTCATTTATTGACTCATAGTGGCAAAAAAACTGAAGGGAAAGCTAGCTTTTATAATGGTGTAGCTGGCAGACCAGAAGAGGGATTAGAAATTTCTGTAATTTCTGTGGTCGAAGTCGAAACTCATTTGTCTTATAGTGTGAGTGTACAACAAACACCCTGGCGTCCTCCCACAGAACTACCCAAAAATCCCCTCACTGCTCAAACGAAAAGAAAATCAAAAAAACCAACTAAAAAAAAAGCACGACTATGCTCAACGCCTGAAATAACAAGAGTTGACGACTATGCTCGACATTTAAAAAAAACCCGTTCTTTATTGCCAGAATCTGTACGCTATTTGGTAGCTGATGGTTATTATTGCCGCGCTAAGTTCTGGGATGCTGTACGAAATTCAAATTTAAATTTGATTAGTAAGTTACGCTCAGATGCCAACTTAAAGTACCTCTATACAGGTGAAAAAAATAAGATAGGTGCACCTCGTAAATACGATGGGAAAGTAGACTGTAATAAGTTAAAAAACTTAACCTTCATCAAAGAAGTTAAACCGGGAGTTAAGCTTTACTCATTAGTAGTATGGAGTGTTTCTTTAAAATGCAAAATACGTTTAGCTTGTCTTTCAGAACTTCAACCCAATGGTAAAATCAAAAATATTTTATTATTCAGCACTGATATCGAGCTGACAGGTGAGCAAATACTTGAGTATTATCAGGCTCGTTTTCAGATTGAGTTTATTTTTCGTGATGCCAAACAATTTACGGGCTTATCCAATTGTCAATCTCGTAGTGGTCAATGCCTTGATTTTCATTTTAACGCCAGTCTAATTGCTTTAAATTTAGCCAAATATGAAGCTTATAATCGTCATTCATCTCCCAAGCCATTCGTGTTTTCCATGACCTCTTATAAACGCCGTGAATTCAATAGGCATATACTTTACACATTTATTGATAAGTTAGATTTAGACCGGAATTTAATTTTAAATCACCCTAACCTTCCGTCAGTCCTATCCTATGGTACTCTCGCTGCTTAAAAACTGTCCGAAGTATTGAATTAATACTCCTCATAAAAAACCTCGTCAGGGAGTTCTGACTCCAGCTAAAAAAAGAGCGAACAAGTCAAAGGCTCAAAAAAGAATCTTTGTCGAACATCTAATTAGATTACTAAAAATAGGGAGAGTAGCATCAGAAATATTTCGCTTAAAATCTCAAAATTACGAGAGAATAATTTGGGTGGTATGTGGATTAGTAAGATGGCGAATAGGTGCGATCGTTATGTGTCAGTAAAAGTCCCTACAAACTGAAAAAAAACAGTAAAATTTAGGTCATAAAATTGGGCATTTTTTATCGATGTACCGTTGAAACTAAGCGGGGAAAGGGATTGGAATTATGGAAGAGGTCTCTTGGCTACTTGGTAGCGATTGATAATTTTTCCCACTCTCAACCAAATTTTTTCTGCTCCCGTTAACCGACGTTTAGAACGAGTTGTTGCCGCGACGATTTTGGATAATTCTTTCTCAGTTGCTTGTAGCAGTCGAGACAGAGTATTGGCTCTTTCTTCTGCTAAATATGGATGGCGGCAGGCGATTAACCTTTCTCCTGGATAATCTGGGGATTGAATGGCAGCTAAATCTTTTTGGTCAAACAGTGACAGTTGTATCGCTTCTTGTTCTACTAATTCTCGGATTTGTGGCGCTCTTAATGCTGCAATCCAATCCTTACCTTCTACCCCCTTTAATTATGCTTCAATTCTTGCCGAAGTAAGTACGCCTCGCTCGCCGACTAATACTAACCGTTGAATGCCAAACCGAGTGCGGACTTTTTCGAGAATCGGGCTTAAGGTTGTGGCATCGTTGACATTGCCTTCAAATACTTCAACGGCGATCGGGCAGCCAGCAGCGTTACAAAGCAATCCAAAAATGATTTGTAATTTCCCTTTATTTTTGTCTCGCGAATAGCCGTATTGAGCCAGGGGACAGGTGGTTCCTTCAAACAGGGGTGGAGGTGACATCGTAAAGAATTAAGCTGCCTTCACTCAGGTGTTTGGCTGCGATTCTTTGTTCGATTTCCTGTTGTCTATCTGACAGCCAATCCATTGCTTCATAAAGGTCGTCAGCATCAGCATCTTGAACTTTTAAGATTCCCGCAAGGGTGCTGTTACAGGTATCTGTCGATAGTCCGCGTTTGCTGAGCTAATTTTGAGGCGGGGTCGATGATTCGCGCTACTATCATTGCCGTGACTAGATCCCGTTGGCGGCTGGGGAGATCGCTAATTAATGATTCTAGCCCGATATTTTTGAGCGTACCTAACACGGCGGCCACATGGCCGTGTGGTAAGGAACGCTGGATCTCAAAGGCGGATTCTAGACTGTCGAACGCAGTGCCACCTTCCTTGTAAAATTCGCAGTCCTTCAATGGCATCATCGGGCAATTTTGAGAGGTTAGCTAGGGTGAGAAAAGCGCACTTTTCCACCCTCTCGGTAGGATTGTAAGAGGACGGCTGGTGGGGAATTGCGGTTGGGGACTCTTTCGATGTGCATGACTGCAATTCTCTCACACTGTGCGAGCAAACAATCTCAAGAAAACCTGAAATTACATGGCTGCGCAAGCGGGTCGATCGAATCGCTAAAACCTACAGTGAGCATGCGTTCGAGTTCGGTCGAAACTACCCCGCAGGGGGTAAGTTCCCTTCAAATCTGGCAGATTAGTTAACAGATACCAAGGTTCATCTTCTTGTTTGCCTAGATATTTACGTTTCCATGAAGCGACCAAGTTAAATCGAGAACAACCTTTCTTTTTAGTAAACCCCACCTTTGGATAAAACAGATGAATTCCCGGTTTAACTGGAATGCTATAGCAATCCTCGCATCATTTGTGAATTTCTTACTCCCGGACCTTGAAAAGCAGGGTAAACGCATCTTAATTTCAACCTAAAACATGATAAGATGAAGTATTTAGCTAAATCAAGGGCGTAATTCA
>NZ_JAUBSX010000116.1:0-16555 GCF_036704885.1 Microcoleus sp. F4-D5
GTTATTCATTTTTTTTTACGATCGAGTATTGCATATAATTGTATCATAATATTGATTCTGATTTAGGATTGCTATATATGCCAAAATACGGACGAAATGTGCTATCTGTAGAAGACGAAAGCAGCCTTGACGAAATTTAAAGTCCCATGTTGAATGCGAACGGGAGCATATTGGCAGACAATCGATCGGCCGCGTCGCAGTGGGCGCAAGAAGCTTTAGGGCTTCCCGAAGTTCAAGTACAAGCGCGTTTGCGGGGAAATCACCTGCACGTTTTGTGCGAAGCAGCGCAGTGTCCGTCTCAAGAATTGGTGACGGCGAGATTTACCAACGCCCTCGAACAAACTGATTTAACGCGACTGCTGCCCGATCGACCTAAAATTTACCAGTTGTTTCTGTGCGGCCGCAAAATCGGTTCCCGACAAAATGACTGGACAGTCAGACTCGATTGCAGCAGTCCCAAGCGACAGCCACAGCCACAGCAACCGGAACCAAAAGTTGCCGAAGTGCCGCCGCCAGCGAGTTCCCCCGACGAACCGCCAGCAAGCCCTAAAAGAGGCGGATTTTTCGGCAAATTTAAGAACAACAACCAGAAACTCAAACAGACACCACAACGGATAGAAACAGCAGCCCCCCCGCCGCCAGTACGAGAAGAACTGGATTTTGACGCCGAAAGTCTGCCGATTGCTTCCCGCGTTCAATACCCAGAAGTTTTTGAAACTTCCCCCGTGACGATCGACACTTCGGCTGCTGCGGCGCGGGAAGCTTTTAGTTCCACCGTTCCCCCGCAGCAGAAAGCGAACCGCGGCGCAGTGGCTTTGATTCAATCCCCCGAAGCCGACTCCGGCGAGGGCGATGGCGGTGGAACATTGACGGTTTCGCCAGAAACTTTGGCGCGCCGGGGCTATCCAGATGCGATCGCCAGCTATCTCAGCGAAATCCTCGGGCCGATGGGAGTTTCGGTGAAAGTAAGCATTCGCGAAAAAGAACTCAAAAGCAGCCGAGAAACCCTGCCCGTTAGGGGGCAGGAAAATATCAAGCCCAAGGAACGCCGGCTGCTGGTGCTGTGCGAGTCAGCTTACAGCCCCGACCCCTCATTGCTGGCAGAACCCATCGCCGGCAGGCTGCGGAAACTTCAACTAGAGGATTTCCGGGAAGCAGTGATCGGCAGCCAAGTCAGCGGCGAAGCGAAGCCAGACTGGCTGCTGCGGGTGGATTTGACTTCGCCGGACACAATTCTCAAGGAATGGGCGAGGTGGGGAGACGTACAGTCGATCGCCAAACTGCTCAACCAACACTTGGCAGCATCGAGAGTCGAAGTGCGAGCCACCCTCAAAGAAGCAACCCTCCACCTGTTCTGCAGCAAAACTGCTAAAAAAGGACAAAAGCCTAAACGGCAAGAATATCCCGACAAGCGGCAAACTACCGACGCGATCGCCCCATTGTTAGCCTCCTTCGCGCCCCAAGGCATCCGCGCAGCTACTATCTACGGCGTAGAACCAGCCAGGGACTCTCAGGCGGAGCCAGAGTCGCCTGTGTGGATTGACTGGGTGGACTTGCCTGCCGCCCACCACCCCGACTTAGCTCCGAGCGCTAGAACGCTGGCAGCCGAGGGCGACCAATTGGCTCTGACTTTTTTATTGAACAGGTTGCTCAACCCGAATCTCAGACGCAAGCTGGAAACAGGAGGGATTCGGGCTGTCGTGCTGCACAAAGCCGACGTGCTGCACGTCATGACGGAAGCTCTGGCTTGCCCTTCTCAATCGAAGGTAGGCCCGCCGGTGGCGAAATTTTTGCGGCACTTACAAATTCCCGGAGTGGCAGGAGTGCGAGTCTACGGGCGGCGCGCCGGTCAGAAACTGCCCCTGTGGCGCTACGCAATTGACCTCCCAACGGCGGTTGACGGGGAATCGGCGCCGGCACCCGCACCGGCTGCTTCGCCGCTGGCTGTCTTGGAAAAGGAACCGATGCCGGAGTTTGCGCCGGCCGAGGAGGGGAGTTTTTCGGGTTTGGGGGAGAAGCTTGATGAGCAGGTGCTCAACTCCTGGCGGCCCCGCTTCAAAATCCGACTCCCCGGATACAATCTGGGCGAGCAGTTAGTTCAAGCTGCGGTGCAACCGCTTGTCGCTTCGGGTTTGTTTGTTCCCAACGACGGTTTGTCAACGAATACTGCTGCCCCCGGTGGCGTGAGAGCCGATCGCGCTGCGGGAATGGCTTTGATTTGGGCGATCGCCGGCTGTCTGCTGACTTTAAATACCGATTGGCTCCTAGGTCGATTTCTGCAATCTGCGGCGGTCAGTCAAGCTCCTAGCGCCTCCGAAGTTTGCAGCGGCCCAAATTGTCAAAATTCATCCCCCAAGGCTTTAGGCGACGTTACAGCCCGACTTCCGAACGAAACCCCGAACCCCGTTCCCCCTGCTGGGGAGGAAGCCAATTTGCCTCAAACTCCGCTGCAGCCGTCGCCGGAAGCGAACCGGGAAGAGGTGTTCAACGGCTCTGGCTTTACCAAACCGGGAAATACTAGCCTTCCTGTAGCTGATGTTTCTGCACCTCCGGTGTTCCCCACTTTGAGGAGCGAGCAGCTTGACGATCAGATAGCGCGCTATCAAGAGTACATTCACCTGCACAAAAAACCGCCGGATATTTTAATTGTCGGCAGTTCGAGGGCGCTGCGGGGTATCGACCCGGCGGTTTTGGAAACGGCTTTGGCAGCTTCGGGCTATCCGGGGCTGAGGGCTTACAATTTTGGGGTGAATGGAGCTACTCTCCAGGTTGTAGATTCGATCGTCCGCCGGATTTTGCCGCCGCAGCAACTGCCAAAATTGCTGGTGTTGGCTGACGGGGCGAGGGCTCTCAACAGCGGGCGGCCGGATTTGACTTTTAGCGCGATCGCTTCTTCGGAAGGTTACAGGCAATTGTCCCGGGGTAGTTTTCTGATCCGCACCAATCAATTAGATGCCCAAGAATCGAATCCGAGTGCAAAAAATCCGGTGGCGACTGCCACTGAATTGGTACACAATTTGGGACAAACTCAAGCTAACGTTCAGCAATTGGTGAGTCAAAAGTTGGTGGAGGGTTCTGCAATTTACAAAAAGCGCGATCGGCTCAAAGGGTTTTTGCGATCGCTCGCGAATCCATCAGCCCCTGTTGCAACCGACAGTGCCCAAACCGGAGTCCTGGGCCAACAAACAACTGAAAACGCCCAGCCAATTGCTGGGGGTAAAGAACCCAGCGAGTTTCAACCAAACGGCTTTTTGCCGATCGATATACGCTTCAATCCCGATACTTACTTTCAGAATCACCCGAAAGTATCTGGCTACTACGACTCCGACTATCAAGATTTTAAATTGATAGGCGAACAAGCTGTAGCACTCAAAAATCTGATCGAGTTTACCAAGGTTCGCAACATCAATCTCGTTTTTGTGAATATGCCTCTGACTGAAGATTATTTAGACCCGGTGCGGACTGGTTACGAACAAGAATTCCGGCAATATATGCAAGAATTAGCAGCTCAAAGCGGACTAATTTTCCTAGATAAGAGTTTATTGTGGCCCCAGGCGCGGGAATCTTTTTCCGACCCCAGCCACCTCAACCGTTACGGTGCTGTTGCAGTTTCTAAGCGGTTGGCTCAAGATCCGATGATTCCCTGGCCGGCGAAAAAATAGTTTTGACTTTTGAGTTTTGAGTTATTTTAGAAGTTAAATGATTTAAATCTGCTTGTAGGGCAGGGTTCAGGACTATCTATGATTCTGATTTAACTCACAACTCATGCAAAGCAAAGCGTTGCGGGATCGTCCCGATTTTGTACAAAGCGTTGTTTAGGAGTGCGATGTCATCCCGCACAGCAAAGTCTATAAACCCAGGGGGCATCTAACATAATTTTACGGTTCCTCAGCGGAGTCTTTATGACTGTTCAGTTTGATGAAATTCTTGTCGGGTGGTGTCCCGACCCAAAAATATAACTTAGATCCCCGACAGCTTATCTGTCGTTTGGATATCCCACAACCAACACTCCTGTAAAAGCTCTCATTGGAACTATCCCAGCGTTGCAAGTGCGACGCGGCTATCTCAAAAATATTCTTTCCTGCGGCTGGATACTGAAAATGAAAAAATTGATATTTCCTGAAAATAGTAAAAATACACAGATAAAAAGTGCCAGAAAAAATCTGCCTTTGATATTTTTTATATTATCTTTAGTATTTTTTTGTTTCAGTTTGTATAAAGGTTTATTTTTACCTTTTGCTTTATCATCTGGGCCGCCCAGCAACGAACAAAATAGCGAACAGCAAACTCTGGCACCCTTTGAACAGGTTGTCAAAGACGCGCAAAAGTTAGAGGGACTATTTACCCTTTACCGCGATCGAGCAACTAATAAAGTTTATCTGGAAATTACACAGCAACAACTAAATAAAAAGTTTCTGTGTTTCGTGACACTGGCTTCGGGTTTGGGGGAAGGAGGCATTTTTAGCGGATTGCCGCTCGGCGATTTCTTGTTTCAACTGCGCCGAGTCCAAAATAAGGTGCAGTTTGCGATCCCAAATATCAATTTTCGTACCAGTCCGGGCGACCCGCAAACTGGTTCGGTGGAAAGGGCTTTTAGCGACTCAATTCTATATTCTTTGCCGCTCAAAAGCATTCATCCGCAACGACAAACTCTGTTGATAGATTTAGGGGATTTGCTGATGAGTGAAAAGCGCGACTTACCAGGGTTAAAAGCGATTTTACCGCTGATTTTGGGCGCTTCTTACTCTATCGATGAAGACAAGTCTTCTTTTAAAGATGTTAAAGCGTTTCCGCTCAATGTAGAAATTGCTTCTATTTACGGTTTTTCTAGCGATAATGACAGTGAAGTTAACTATTTACCATCGATTCCTGACAGTCGGGCTTTTAACCTTCGCATTCACTACAGTTTCTCGGAAGTGCCGCTAAATAACGGCTACCGCCCCAGACTTGCCGATGAGCGAGTGGGCTATTTTCTCACAGCATATAAAGACTTTTCTGACAAGAGCAGCCGGGAGCCTTTTGTGCGCTATATCAATCGCTGGAATTTGCAAAAGCAAAACCCGACAGCCCCGATGTCGCCTCCGGTGCAGCCGATCGTCTTTTGGATAGAAAATAATGTGCCTCTGGAATACCGAAACGCTATTCGGGAGGGAGTTTTGGAGTGGAACAAAGCTTTTGAAAAGGCAGGTTTTACTGAGGCAATTCAGGTCAAACAAATGCCGGACAATGCTAAATGGGACCCGGCTGACGTTCGCTACAACACTATTCGCTGGTCGAGTTCTTTTGAGCCTGAGTTTGCCGGCCTCGGGCCCTCTCGCACTAACCCGCTGACCGGAGAAATTTTGGATGCTGACATTCTGTTGGATGCCAATGTTGTACGGCAAATCAAACAGGGCTATCGGTCTTTGGTAGAACAAAATCGCTCGGTATCTAAGAGTTTTGAAGGGCGAAACGGTTCTAATACCAATCCCTGTCAGTTCGGGATGTATTCTCGCTATTTGAATGTGCTAGAAAATGGGGATTTAGGAAAAACCAGCGGGGAAAACGATCGAGGTGGAATTGCTGAGGATTTGCCGACTTTGGTAGAAAGATACCAGCAGCAAAAACGATCGCCTTTATCGCGGTTGATGTCGAGTTCGGATATGTGTTTTGGGTTGGAATCCAGCCGACAGTTTGCGATCGGGGCAATGTCGATGGATCTGTTGGAAAATAAAGCGCCTAGCACTCCGACAATTGACAATTATGTTAATCAATATATTAGATCTTTGACGGCGCACGAAGTCGGTCACACTCTGGGTTTGAGGCACAATTTTCACGGGAGTACGATGCTGCAACCGGAGGATTTGAACAATACTCAGGTAACTCGCACGCAAGGTATGATCGCCTCGGTGATGGATTATGTGCCGATTAATTTGGCACCTGCCGGAACTGTGCAGGGCGACTATTTTCCAACGATTGTAGGGCCTTATGACGATTGGGCGATCGAGTACGGTTACAAGGTGATTGGCGGCCGGGACCCGAACAGCGACTTACCAGCGCTGCAACAAATTGCCAGCCGCGCTGCGGAACCCCAATTAGCTTACGCGCCGGATGAGGATGCTGTTGACATTCTCGATCCCGCTGCGAATACCTTCGATCTCAGCGCTAATATGCTGAGGTATTCGCAATGGCAATTGGATAATGCCAGGACGATGTGGAAGCGTTTGGAAAAGCGAATTCCGGTTGGGGAAGAGGGTTATAACGAACTGCGGGTGATGTTTGATTCGGTGTTCGGGTATTATGTCAACCAGGTGATGAATGCGACTTTGTATGTGGGCGGACAGTCGTTTAATCGGATTCGCCCTGGAGATACTAATGCAAAGTTGCCGTTTGTGCCGATCGAACTTTCTCAGCAGCGAGAAGCTTTAGCAACATTAGAGAAGTACGTTTTTGCCCCGGATGCGTTTAGTTTTGCGCCGGAATTGCTCAACAAATTGGCGCCTTCGCGCTGGGAACACTGGGGAAGTCCGGCTTTGGTGTTTCCTCTAGATTACCCGATCGGCGATCGAATTACTTTTTTGCAGCGGTTTGTATTGCGGGTTTTGCTATCTCCGACGCGGCTGGCGAGGCTGCGGGATGCGGAGTTAAAATCGGCGCCGGAAACTGCTTTGAAGTTGCCGGAAGTGTTGGATACTGTGCAAAAGGATATATGGAAAGAGGTTTTGCAGGCGGACAAGAAGATGCAAATTTCAACTTTTCGGCGTTCTTTGCAGCGGGAACATTTGGCGATTTTGATCGGAATGGTGCTGCGAAAAACCAGTGTTCCAGAGGATGCGCGGAGTTTGGCTTGGTACGAATTGCGGCAGTTGCGGGAGGGTTTGAGCAAGAGTATTCGGAATTTGGATCGGAATACTGATGCTTATACGCGGGCTCATTTGGAGGAAACGCGCGATCGAATTTCTAAAGTTTTGAATTCGCAAATTCAGTCGAATTAATTTGGGGGTTCAGAAACCGGGTTTTTGAGGAAGATATTTCGTTGCCGCCCGCAGATTCGGTAAAAAACCCGGTTTCTAAGAATCTCAGTCAACTTAAAATAATTAAATAAAGAAACCGGGTTTTTGCGTAAGTGCTGGAAGAACCAGGTTTTCGCGCAATATCCATTTTAGTTTCCATCAGAGGGGTAGCTTGGCAATACGATCGACCCATTCCTCTGCACTAGATGCAGCCCAAATCACCAGCAGTTCTTCGATGACAACTTCCATCGGAATTTTTCGGGAAACAATAATGACTCCAGCACTCTGATTCGTAGTGATGAACTCAGCAAATTCGGAGAGCATTGTTTTGCGATCGTGGCTGACGAGAACACGTCTTTGCTGTGCTGCAATTGCCAGCACGTCGGAATCTTTAACGCCTTCTAACCCAGCAGCAAAGGCAGTTTGAAAGTCGATTGTAGATTCTCGTCGCAGTAATCCTGTGACGATCGCCTGATTTAAGTCAGCATCAGCTTGGTAGCGAATATTCAAGATCGCACCTGCTGTCTTGCTGCCTTAGCTACCATCAGTTTGTTGTACAAAGCTGGATCGCTGGTTTGTAGGGGTTGAGGCATGGCATCAAATGCGGCTTCTTCGGTGGCTAGGTAAGCGTCGATTTCAGCGCGGTTGGCTAGATAAAAGGCGATCGCGCCATAAACCTGTTCCAGTGTCAGTAGTGGGAAAGACTGAACAATACTTTCGGGCGATAATCCTTGTTGGAAAGCATAGGCGATCGAGTCAAGAGAAATCCGAGTTCCTTTAACCCAATAGGCATCATTCCGATATTCTATGTAAGTTTTAACTGCTACAACTGCCATAATTTTTTTTAGACTCTAACTACTTCTTATTGTACACGGATTCGAGCGCCACAAGCCTTGAAAAACTAAGAGAGCGATCGCCGATCGATTGACAAAACCTCTGTTATCTCTGACTTTAACCAAGGGGATGGTGGATTGCTATCGTAATCGATCCAATAATTGTATCCCAATTGCTCGTACAGTTCGTCAACTAACAATAAGATGAGGTATTTACTAATTAATTAACAATTCCTCAATCCCCCAATCTAAAATCTAAAATCTAAAATTTAAAATCTAAACTTGTACCTCATCTATCTGAAAAAGGCTATACATTCAAGCCACTACCCAAATCAGATTTAGCGGTCTAAAGTTGCCCATCACCCGCCGCAGATAACCTCTAAACGGTCAGGTGCAAGCGGATTGTTAGTCTGCTTTTAAAAAAGAATGCAACAGTGTTCTTGTCCCCCCCCTTTACAAGGGGGGGCTAGGGGGGGTCGAAGAGTGTTGCACGATTTTAGAGAAATGGTATTCGTCTCCGACAGGCAACTTCCACTTTGGATTAAGCCGGTTGAACGTTTCACGCTGCTGCTTGAGGTCAACTTGCGGCAAGTGCTGCTCTACAAGGTCGAACGTTTCCTCCGAGAGTTGTCGCAACTCATGAGTTCCGCTTGCGGCATCATATTGAAAAACACGCTCCAAACGCGCAAAAAACTCAGGCGGTTTGATGGTCATTGCTTCAACCCAGTAACTTGTCCACTTGAAACCTGGATGATAGATGCGGTTTAGCCCGAACAGCAAGTTGAGAAGCTTTCGCACAATGGTGCACCTGTTTTCATACAGCATCGGAATCTCAAGGCGTTCGGTCAGAACTTGTTGACCATCGAACGGGCGGAAATTCATATGCTTTTGAATCATCGCAATAGCAAGTTCTTCAGGATAAGGAGAAAGCTGAGTTTGCCAATTTTTGATAATATCCTCGCCGTAAAGAACAACGCCGCGTAGAATATGAGAGGCTATGGCTTGCTTCTCAAACACAAGCCCGTTTTGCGACACATCGTAACGCTCAATCACATCCATAATGAAGTTGTCCATCGTATCTCGCGCCAAATGATTTGCTTCGACTTTCATGCCGTATAAGTAGAATTGCTCAAACCATCCCTGTTTTGCTTCCCCATACGGCTGAATTTCCCGCCCTTGGACACCTACCCTTTGTGCTGTGGCTTGTAAATCTTCGGCGGACGGTAGTTCTGACCAGATAAAGCCTAATTCAAGGTCAGAATACTGATCTGAAATACCTAATGCTGCAGAGCCAAATACAAAACACGCTGCAACTTTGGTGGAGTTAGCAATCAAAGCAGGAGCGATTTTGTGAGCCAAAGAAATCCGCCATATGCTATGTTCAGTCATGTTGAGAGTCATATTTTCTCCGCTGAAATAGTGCAGTGCGCAGCAGGCTAACTGATAATTGTATCGCAGTTATTGTCTTGGATTCACTGTGATTCTATCAAACAGAGAAGCAACGGATGCTGGCATTGGTTAAAATTGTCTGAAATCTTTTTCTATAGTTTACTTCATTTATCGCTCGAAATTCACACGGCGATATAATTCTGCGATCGCAACTTCAAGCTCAATACTCTGAAAGATCGTCACCCAAAGCCTGCCTCAATCGACACAACTACTTGCTTCCGGCAAAAACTACCGTAGCGGACGTTGACGAATTCGATCGCCCTCCACCACCCTAAACCGTTCCTGAAATTGCAATTCTTCGGTCTGTAATAAATTTAACAATATTGATGCTGGTTCTTCCGGCGTGTGAGGACGAAACCGCAAATAAATGACACCTCTTGGCGATCGCAGCCGCAAGCGATAAATGAGTTCGTCGTAAGCGCGATCGAACGTCAAAATCACCCGTTCCTCATCCGCATTAACTTGCCTCAGCAAACAGACAGCTTGTCTGTATAACACCGCTATTTCCTTGAATAAAATAAACCACAAAAAGATGTGGGTATCTAGCAGAATCTTCATTTACCCTCGAATGCACTGAGCATATTTTCGGGTAAAGGAGCATCGAAATCATCTGGAACAGTAAACTCGCCTGCACACAAACCAAATGGTCGCAATTTCTTACTGCTAGGAATGGGTCTGAGTTCAGCGCTAGACCGATCTGCTTGTAGGATGATAAAAGTTTCACCGGCTTCTACTCGGCGCAGATACTTTGAAGGATCGCGCTGAATTTCGTCTAATGTCACATTCAACATAAAAATGGCTTAGCCGATAAAGATAGGATGGCGATCGCTCTCAGGATAACTTAAAAATATCTGATGCAAAGCGTGTTTAGAATTCCCTGCCGAATCAGCTTGGTAGCGAATATTCAAGATCGCACCTGCTATCTTGCAGCCTTAGCTGCCATCAGCTTAAGGATTGGCAACGATCTACCAATAGAGGGCATAAACCATCGACGATATCCTCATGTTTGGCTGTGGGTTCACTCAAGGGCATGGCAACTCCATTGACTAGCTCAAATGACCTGCCGGAGTCGTCATCCCAGTTGAGAAATTCCTCGAAGGAAAGGGTTTTTTGGGCGATCGCAACCATTGATATTAACCTTTTGCGTAGGTTGGCTCTCTGTTGTCTGTTTCTAGCTTAACGTGAGGTAGATAGATAGATCGCTTCTGTTCTAGGGTGCGTTAACGAAGTATATTGTAAACTTTGACACCTCTTCTCGGTTTTACTGCCCGCGTCCTGGTTTGCAATCTACGAAACCTCATGCTTCTGTGTCGAGAAAATTAGCGATCGAAATGGCGATCGCCGCTGCGATCGGATATTCAATTTCCGCAACACGCGCGATCGAAGCCGCTTAAATTCGTTCTGGCAAGCGTCTCAAAATGACTTCGGCATCAGCAAGAGAAAGTTGTTCTTGAAGTTTGGCTTGCATGGCATTCACCTTTCATTAATAGGCGAAATAGAGGCGTTTCCTCGGCGATCGTACAAATTCTGATAATCTTGCCAGGTTGCAGGTAAGCGCACTAGAGAACCGGCAGGCAATTGAATTTTTTCGGGTAAGACGAGGGTAAACAAAGTCTAAACTTCCTTTTCCAGCCATTGATTTTAATGATAACAAAACTGGTGTCGGCGATCGCTCCTGGTTTTTAGTCGAAATTTGCGCTACAATAATAAATTGATCTGCCATATGACTTGGGCGGGGGTAGCTAGATGGTTAGCTGGATTCTAGAAGATGGTGTATTTGGCTGCTCTATGGCTCCACTTGCAACGGAGATTCGCAAGCAAGGACACAATGTTAAGATTGTTGACTATACCAGAGGCATAACAGACTATCAACGCTTCTTTCTCCAAACAGAGTGTGTCATCTTCTATGGGTCACTCTATATAGCTGAACAGATTCTCAGTTGGGATTTGTCTTGGACACCAGGAATTATCGGGACTATTGAACATTATCATTGCACAGCCTATTATCCTCATCTTAAACCTTGGCTGTTGAATGCAGGGGGTTATATTTTGCCACTATCAGAGTTGTCTTCCTCTGTGGTTGAAAAGCCTAAATTACTTTTCAATCTTGAGAAGAGCAAACGTTTGTTTATCCGTCCCAACAGTCCACTTAAACCTTTTGCAGGTAGTCTGTATTGTCCTAGAGAAGTGACGGACTTAGACAGTTTTATGAAACGCCATTACCTCGAAGACCCGAACATTTTGGTGGTGGTTGCACCGGAACAGTCAATTGAAGCAGAATGGCGAGTGATTATTGCCCAAGGGCAAATCTTGTGTGCTTCTCAATATCGGCAGATTGAGAAACCTTACTATCAATCCGGAATGCCTGAGATTGTGCGACAAGTAGCCGAAGCGGTGGCGCAACAACAATGGCAGCCTGACCCAATTTGGGTTCTAGATATCTGTTGTTCTGGTAATTTGGCTTACGTTCTAGAGATTAATTTTCTATCGTGTTCAGCCTTGTATCTGTGTGATTTGAGCTTAGTTGTGAGAGAAGCATCAGAGGCGGCCTGGAAGCGGTGGGTCCAGAAGCAGCAAGGGATATAATATTTGGAACCTTGCGATCGAACGTCAAAATTACCCGTTGCTCAATCGATCGAAACTCACACCGCGATATAATTCCTCGATCGCCACTTCCAGCTCAATACTCTCTAACATCACTCGTTCGCCCGCACCATAAACCACCGTTTCCCAACGTTCCCCACTCGCATCTTTCACCCGACGGCGACACTCCACCCACATCCGATCGTGCGCGATTAAAACATACTCTTCTAACGATTCCAACTGTCGATAATCCTCAAATTTATCACCCCGATCAAACTTTTCCGTCGAAGGTGACAGCACCTCAGCAATCAACTGGGGATAGCGCTTCACATAGCGATCGTCACCCAAAGCCTGCCTCAATCCCCACAACTACTTGCTTCCGGCAATAACTACGGTAGGGGGTGTTGACGAATTCGATCGCCCTCCACCACCGTAAACCGTTCCTCAAATTGCAATCCTTTGGTCTGTAATAAATTTAACAATATTGATGCTGGTTCTTCCGGCGTGTGAGGACGAAACCGCAAATAAATGACACCTCTTGGCGATCGCAGCCGCAAGCGATAAATGAGTTCGTCGTAAGCGCGATCGAACGTCAAAATCACCCGTTCCTCATCCGCATTAACTTGCCTCAGCAAACAGTAAAGGCGTGTAAAATACGTCTTCTTTGAGGCACTCCGCCGCGAAAGCAAACACAGCTTGTAGAGATTCAGCATTAAGCGTTGGGTAATTTTCTAGAATTTGTTGCTGCGTCCAACCTTCTGAAAATAGCCCTAGAACGAACTCCACTGATATTCGTGTCCCCTTAATTACAGGCTTGCCAAGCAGAATTTTAGGATTTGAGTGAATGTGTGCTTTCCAGTCCATCACCAGTGCGCCTCTATAGGGTTTTTATCTATTATCAGCATAGTTAAAATTCTAAAATTTATGACCGCAGCAATATCTATTGACATTGGTACGCTGGTTACACGCACTCCCGGACTGCATGGTGGATGTCCCCACATCGTCGGTAAAGGCGTTACGGTGCGCCGGATCGTAACCTGGTACAAGCGAGGATTGAATGCTGAAGAGATTTGCGATCGCATCGGACATCTCACCCTCGCCGAAGTCTAAGCCGCACTCACCTACTATCATGCCAACACCGCAGAAATTGAAACTGATTTGATTAATCAAGCAGCAGAAGCCAAGCGTCTTGAAGCTTTGCACAGCAACTTTGGTAAAGAAGCATGAATGAGATAATAGATGAAGAAACATCATGCTTTATAAACATCTTTCCGATGTTTGCATTGTAATAGGAGAATGATTAGTTCTTCATCGCCGATTTCATAACGAACGCGATAGTCACCGATCCGAATACGGTACTCATTATCAGCACCTTTGAGCTTAACCACCCCATCTGGGCGCGGGTTTTCGGCAAGTTGCAAAATCTTGACAGCGATACGATCGTAGACATCATTGGGCAGGGCATCTAGCTGCTTTTGTACAGCTTTAGGGGTAAGGATAGTGTAAGTCATGTCGATTTATTTGCCCGTTGTGCCATATATCGATCGAAAGTTGTGTAATCTCCAGCTTTGTAATCAGCACGGGCCGCTTCAATTTCGGCAATGTCTTCTGGAGAATCGTCCTCATTCGGGAATAATTCAGCTTCCAAAAATTCCCATATCTTGTATCTTTCAGCAATTCCCAGTGACGAAATAGCTTCCAGCAGTGATTGAAATGAGATGTCTACTTTCACAGTATTCTCAGCCATCAGAACTTTCCTCCACTTTAAATTTTACAATATACCGAGAGCCCCGACTTCTTCAAGAAGCCGGGGTTCTAAAAGCAGACTACATCACAACCGCACTAATCAAAGTTTGCACATTTTGTACAACAGCAGCAGTCAAATTATGAGTCGCAGGCAAACTGTCAACCACTATTCCGGCGCACAAGAGCATCAGGTACAGAATAGAGTATTTGAAGAGCGATCGCGCCACAATCTTATCCTCTGGAGTCTGCAACAGCCACCAAGCTTTTTGGGCAAAAATAGCACCGAGGAAAATAGCTGTTCCCGCATACACCGCGCCCGCTAAATGCAGGGGATAAACTAGCAGCAAAGTTGCAGGAATCATCAATAGCGTGTAAATCCAAATTTGGCGGGCTGTGGCTTCGTCGCCCTCAATTACCGGCAACATCGGGACGCCAACTTCCTTGTATTCATCGCGAATCATCATTGCTAACGCCCAAAAATGCGGCGGTGTCCACAGGAATATAATCCCAAACAGCAGCCACGCACCCCAACTCAAATCTCCCGTCACCGCAGCCCACCCAACTAGCGGGGGAATCGCCCCTGCTGCACCGCCGATAACGATGTTTTGCACGCTGTGGCGCTTCAGCCAGTGGGTGTAAATTAGGACGTAGAAAACGATGCCTGACATTGCTAGCAATGCGGCTAATAAGTTGGCAACAACTGCGAGCAATGTAAAGGATATTGTAGCTAGGGCGATCGCAAATATCAAAGCATCCCGCTTCTTGACACGCCCCGAAGGAATCGGCCGCCACCGGGTGCGCTCCATAATATAATCGATGTCGCTGTCGTAGACACAATTAATCGTATTCGCCGACGCGGAAGCTAAAGCACCTCCAGTAATAGTTGATACCAGCAATAGCGGGTCTACTTCTCCTTTAGCCGCCATCCACATTCCTGCTGAGGTAGTAATTAGCAGCAGTAAAATAATTCTGGGTTTTGTTAGTTGATAGTAACTTTTCACGACTTGCGAAAAGTTTTCGTGGAGGCGGGGCCTCTCGTTAGTAAGGATTTCTTGCATCGGTTGTAAGCTGTTAGTAATTATTTGCGAATTCGTCATTAGTCATTAGGTTGTAGGTGCGGGTTTTACGAGAAATATTTGCTGTAGCTACAAGGATTAATAAACCCGCCCCATCTTACTCTCAAGATGTCGGGTGCGTCAGAACAGAAAAACCTGTTGAAGTCGAAATAATCAATGTCTGACGCACCCTACTTGGCTTTAGTCTTATCTCTCAAGCTGATAAAACTCGATCGCGCCAAGCTAAAACGCTAAAAGCAACCAAGGTGCCCAGCAAAGCAGCACCGACTGCTTGGTGGGCGACAGTCAGCGGTTCTACCTGAAGGTGCAGCCGGAAAGTTGCCAATCCCAGAACTAATTGAGCAATTAGGCAAACACTCGCCCAATTAGCCAGTTTTCGCAAGTTTGGACTCAGTGCAGGCTGCCGCCAAGCCATGATGGTTAGTGCTAAAGTTGCTGCTGTAGCTGGTACTATGCCGGCGATGTGGCTGTTCATTACCGAGCACAATTGTGAGGAGTCCAAACATTGGTGAAGTGCCCATCTAGAGCCTACTAATGCTCCTAGCAAACTTTGCAGGTAAACTAACAATGCTGCGATCGAACTTACCCAAGCTAATTTGCCCGTATTGCCTGTAGCTTCGTAGGGAGTCAGCATGAAACCGATGACTAGCAGCGCGCCAAAAAACAGTAAAGCTGTTCCTAAGTGAGCGGTAACGATGTCAAATCTCAGCAGTTGCGTTACTGTCAAGCCGCCCAATACGCCCTGAAAAACTATTAAAAATACTGCCCCGGCGCTCGCAATCGGCAGCCATTTTGGCAGGCGGCTGCGGTAAAACAAAGATAGTCCTAAAAGTGCGATCGCGCTTAAGCCGATCGCTGCTGCGTCCAAACGGTGAAACCATTCCAGAAATACCTGCAAATTCATTTGCGCTGCGGGTATTAATTGACCGTAGCACAGCGGCCAGTCGGGGCAAGCGAGCCCCGCATTCATGACTCGCGTGGCGCTGCCTACAGCCATTAGCAGCCAGGTTGCGATCGCAATTTTCCACACTAGGCTGCGGATAATATCTTTTGGCTGCCACTGCACTCCTGCTGCTGCGTTTGGCTGATTTAAAACTGAGTTTGCCATGAAATTTACCTTAGCCTTTGTTGTCGATCGAACTTAATTAAATATTGAGGTTTTGCTTTGGCTGAGCTTAGCCGAGCTTAACACTCTTTTTCTCTGACAAACCGTCATTTTTACTACCTTAGCTACACTTTTATCCAATTAGTTTGTCTTTAGAGATTTTTTAACTTTCTTCTTTATATTACAAAAGATTTCCTTTATTTTGTCAAACTTAAAAAAACTTTAATCTTTCCTCGCTCGTGGATTATTAAGAACTCCCCCACTGTAGAGCCTTGAGAAAAAAATAAAGATATAATTAAGAAAAAGAATTTATTATATAATTGTGATATAAGCAGCTTGAAAGTGTTTACAAAAAACTAAACAGTATAAAAAAACCTAGACAATATCATTCGCAACAAACTATATTTAGGTGATTGTTCTACTGCTAGTATGAGTATGACGGCAAATAAAAGGGCAGTCAACAAATTAAGCAAGCTATCAGCCAGCCACTCCTGTGTCCGCGCCTCACAGCCTCGAGTTTCTATCGGCTAAAATTTCCTAAATATCCCAACTCAATTATTGTTTTATATATAGCAATTATTGCAGGAGTTGTAAAATTTTTACCCCACCCCAACCCTCCCCAAGGCATCGGGGAGGGAGTAAGAAATTCACAAATGATGCGAGCGAGGATTGCTATAGTGCCACAGCCTCTCCGACCCACATTCCGCACCCCCAACTGGCACATAGGCAGATGGAGGGGATAAAAGTGAATCATCCGAGATAATAAGTAAC
>NZ_JAUBSX010000117.1:0-16471 GCF_036704885.1 Microcoleus sp. F4-D5
CTACAATAAACTACGCCAAAATTAGTCGCATATAACTGTAGCATATTTTGGGTTAAAGTTAAGATGCGTTTACCCTGCCTGGTAACGCTTATTTTCAGACTCGTGCAGGACAAAGATTTGCCGAAATAAACCGTCATCAGTCACAATTTTTAGCAGCCAAACTCGATAGCCTCCGTGCTGGTTAATCTCAACTTCCTTGACGGTAAATTCCGTTGAAGTCGGCAAAATTACGGTTTTGCCGTCAGGTGCCATGACGGGTTTTTTGGTAATTAGCCTTTCTCCCGGTACAAATCTGGGTGCAGCTTGACCGTAGACTTGTTCTCTGATAAGGTGATTGTAGTATCTGACTCGTTTGTTAGTCCAGCACAGAATTCTGAAACGATCGGGATTTTGACTAAATTCTAGATCGATCGTTTTGACAGCATATTGCAGCAGCGTTTCTGATTTAACTTTGAATGCACCGTTTGACTTGTCTCCTTTTTTGTATTTAGAGTGTGGCAAAAATATGTCTGCTTTGCTATTGACAAAAGAGCGGCATTCTGTTATGAAATCGAGCACAGGGCTTTCCCCTGCTTGCCTGACAACTTTGGTCAGTACAGCTTTATTGGTAATGCTGAAAGCAGGCGACTTTTTTTCTCCTACAGGATTGAGTTGAGCCGGGTCGCCCATTAAAATTAGCTTGCGGTGATTGAAGAATGTGCGTTCAAAATTGCGTTCTATCCATTTCCACAATTCGCTTCCAACCATCGAACATTCGTCGAGGAAGATGATATCGTAGAGGTGAAGGCTGCTGGAACTTGTCTGTGACAAGGCTTTTTCTTGTTCTTTTCTGACCATGCCTAATCCTAAAAGTTGGTGTATTGTCATAAAATCTACTCCGAAAATGCCTTGAGACGCTGCCATTTTTCTGAGGATGCCGACTGCTTTGTTAGTAGGTGCTGTGAGGGCAATGCGTTTGCTTTGACTCAAGAGTTCTTGGATAATTTGAAAGACTATGGTGGATTTTCCAGTTCCTGCGTAGCCGCACAGCAAGAAGAATGACTCGGTAGTGGTTAGAAAGGTTCTCAATTTGTCAAGGGCTTGCTGCTGTTGCGGTTTGAGCGTGAAGGGAAATTGTGTAAGTTTTTGGGGTTGTTCGAGTAAGGTTTGAATCATTAGTTAGCGTCCATTACTAATTTTATCAACCTCTGATTAAGCGTTAGCTTGACGGGGGAGTCTTTCAAGAGTAGGTTTTTTAGATTCCGGGCAAGGAAGAGAGGGAGAGAGGGAGAGGGGGAGAGGGAGAGGGGGAGAGAGGGAGAGGGGGAGAGAGGGAGAGGGGGAGAGAGCCATTCGCGAAAAAGCCCGGATTTCGACTTGTTATGCCTTTAAAACTTGCCTCTTGCTTGCCCTCAATTTCTGAATTGTAAAAAACCTACCCTTGAGAGGAGTGGGGAGTGGGGGAATGCGACGCTTATTAAGTAGTCCGATAATCGCTTTTAATCACTTTTAATGGTTATAAATTAGGGAATAATTTCACTGACTTTCTCCTAAATCCTGGCTAACTTAATTAGGACTTACGCAACAATTTTAGGGATGCGGGCGGCGATTCACTGGCAGGATAGCTCCGCTTCACACGGGGGATTGCGCCTACCAAACACCATATATTGAGGCTGTGCGTAAGTCTTGTTAATAAAAATAGTAGTACAAATGGCAAATTTTTCAGCTATTTGTTTCAGCAAAAAAAGACAGCGTTCATTCCCTAATCTCTACTTGCCAATCGCCATTTACCTCTGGGAGGGCATCCTTTCCAAGTCAAGTTCAGCAACTTTTCCCAGAGCTTCTAAACGCTTGTTTAATGTTTTATGGCGGGGACATTCTACAGCATACTCGTATTTAGCTCCTGTATGTTGAAGTTCAGAAATTTGGCAATCAATTAAGTTGCTAAGGTTGCCGACTAGCTTTTTGACAGGTATTAGCCACGCTTTAGCTAGTGCTTTAGTACGGAACCCAATCCAAGCTCTAAAGTAGGAGCCATCTTCGCTAATTTGATAAGCCACATTGGGCGATAATTTAACAAGGGGTTCGATGCGGGCTATGCTCAAACCTTTGAGTTCTGTCAAGCTGTAACTTTGGAGTTCTCCGCTGTTCCACTGGATTTGAAATGGACGTGGATTTTCAACGTTCAAGGTAATAACTGTCCCCATTCGTTGAACTCCTTCTCGGTGCTGTCAAATGCAATATCCCTCTCTAAATCCGTAGAAGCCTTGTTTTTTTGTTAGGTTTTCTAACTGCTGCTTCCAGGCTTCTTCCCAAGCTATGTTAAAGTCGAGAATTTCGTAATTTTCTTCGCTCAATTGTCGAGCCAGTTTTTCTTTCAATTGCTGTTTTTGGAGCGGCATAGCGAATTCTAAGAAGTTATCGGGCACTTCAAGAGCTAAATGCGTCTTAGCTCTGATTCTGAGTTCATTGACAGACAAAGAGCGAGCGGCTTTTAATTGCTGGGGTACAGGGATATCTATAGTACAACTTGTCGGGTAGCCTGGAAACAAGTTGATGGGAAAGAGATAAAATTGGTCGAGAGTAGAGATGAGAATGTCGTGTTCGCTCAGCGATTCTACTTTGAAAGGAGTTGCATTACTAAATTGTATCTGTTCGTCGGAATTAGCGAGTACGATAGTTGTGCAAGCTGGAAGTTCTCCCGCAGTATTTTTAGGGATAAACTGAGGCACTTGGGAGATTTTGAGGGCGCGGATTTCATCAAGGTTATAAGTCCAAGAAAATGAATCTTCGCCCCAACTTGCGTCCCAAGTAATTGTCACAATCTTTTCAGTTTTATTGAGAGAAGTAACAGTACCGTATTGGTTGCCTGTTTTAACGATATCGTTTAACTTGAAGGGATGTTCTTCGGCAGGTGCGGGAATGAGGAAAGGGAAAATTACTGCAACTACTTCTTGAATTTGAGAGGAGTGCTGGCTGGCTGATTCAAGAAAGGTTTTGTGGGGGTTTATAATAGACTTGTTAGGATTCATAATGGCAAGAATTTGGTGATCGCTTAACTTCTCCCGCTAGGGGGTAGCTTTTAATTTGGAGGTCTCCTTAACAAAGGATTCTTGCTCCAATTGCAGGAAATAAATTAGCTGTTGTTAGAGGGAGAAGCTGTTGCGCTCGCAAGCTATACTACTATTAGCCACATCTACGATCGCACAGCTATCAATCCGAGTATATTTACTCATACAATTGTAACTATCCGTACAAAGTATATTTACTCATACAATTGTAACTATCCGTACAAATGCGATAGCTCCTTTGCGTCAATCTAGACTATGATAACAAGTTGTAGTTAGTACACTTTAAAAAGTCGGCTACTGACAATTTATTGAGTTAACACCATTCAATTGATAAAAACTTCTCCCAGCTATCAGTAGGTTCTGTCGCTGGGAGAAATCGCTGGAAAGTCGGTTATTCAACTAACGCAGGTATCTCGATTAATTCTATTTCAAACCTTCGCTGCATTCGCCGTTATTCTTTAGGCACAGTAGGCTTTGGTTGGATGTCAAAAATAATCACAAATGTGCGCGTTTTAACTAATCGCTGCAAAACCCGTAGATGATCGTCTGCATCGTTTCTCTTACGAAATCGTGCCACAATAACACGCTGACAATTAGGAAGCAGGCTAATGATACACCACGGGTGCAATTTTTCAGAGTAGGTCATTTTAGTACCTCAGCATTAAAAGTAACAGATTGTGCTCTTGTTTCATTGCTTGCCAAGACAGTAATTGAATAATCTTGTCAAAGACAGGTCACGGTGACATTGATATTTGACGAGGTTTGTGCTAAGACAAGCTCAAATTATCTTTTGATGCTGAAAAAGCTTGGTGTATGGCAGCCACCTAAACTGTTGGAACAAGTCAGCAGTATATGCTTGTGATAACGCATACAGTCGTTGCCCTAAACAGTCTTTCCGGTATACGCGCCGCTACTATTAATCCAGGCTATTCTCTTCGCAAGGCGGACACAGGAAAGCCACCAATCCCTCTGGAATTTCCTCAAAATGCTCCAGCAGAAAATCCATTAAAGCCAAATGACGCAAATCGACAGCAGTAGGGAATCGGCGATTTTCCCCCTTTCTAAACCAACCCCGCACTGTAGAATCAGAACGAGAACAAATAAAAGCAATTTCCTCATAACTCACTCCCCACTTTGCATAAAACTGCCTCGGTGTCATTCGCAATTGGCATTCACTGTAAACTGCAATCAAATTGCGTTCTCTATCTGTCAAAGTCTGCTGCTTTTTTATCATCCTCAAACTTCTCCAAATCTTCCTCCCAGGCAGTATCAAACTGACACCACTTTGCACTCTTGGAATCAGGAGTAAGGCAAATGATGTAGCACCACATCCAACAACGCTGACGCTGTTCATAGTTGTAAAATTTGCCTATAACCATTCCTCTGTCACCTTCTTCGCCAACATCAGCCCAGCGCACCCTAAAGCCGCACTCAAAGCGCGGGGGATGAATTTTGGCAAAATTTGCAGGCAACTCAGTTGAAGGTGGTATATCCTTCAACTGTTTTAGTGGCAGGGCCGAAATCAAATCTCGCTTTCCTTTTGAGATTGACATGAGTTCTCAACTTTGCATCGACTGCAACAGATTTGTTTTGATAGGTTTTTAGGTCAATTTCTTGATAAAGAAATTGCAGCGCGATATTTCCTTAAATCAATCAATTGGAATCTATATTTGACGAACTATTCTCAAAGCCCAACTCTGGCTAGGCTATCAATTTTTTGAGATACCGCCCAATCGCGTTGATGTCAAGTCCGGTTGCAGCAGACTGGTATAGTAAAGGTGTAGTTGCTTTCGTCAGCGAGGTGCGACGATCGACAAACGTCTCCAAATCGAACCACACCGGGAAGTAGAATAACTATTGGAGAATATTGATGACTTGTTCTTCAGAATATAACCAGCCAGCAAAAAAGGTTGCAGGTAGAATCAAACAATAGTATAATTAGATGATTTACTAATAATTTTCTTGGTGGCGCGGTGTTATGACAGCCCTTGAACCTGTTACCTTCAGAGACCTCATAGACGCGATCGCTACCTTGCCGATTATCAACTTTCCCGAGAATTCGAGTCAGTTGAATAGCAATAAGCGGGACGTGAGTTGCAACAAGCGCCTCCGATTGCCCAGAAAGCGATTAAGCCGGATTTGGTTGGCCATCAAAGAATAGAAGCCAGTTAGCCTACTTGACGTAAGATCCCTTTCGTCCAATAATGAAGGAATTTACCCGTGGAGGCTGCGCCGTGAAGGTTCAAGGGAATGGGCGCGCTAAGATTTTGACGCCCGCAGAAATTGACCGACTGTTTGACCGGGGTTTTATTACAGCAAGGGACAGGCTTTTGTTTGCTGTAACTTTTTACTGCGCCTGCCGCATTTCAGAGGCGTTAGCTTTAACAACTCACGACATTGTTGGGGGGTCAGTCACGTTGCGGAAAGCGACGACAAAGGGGAAATCAGCAACGCGAACGCTGCCGCTCCATCCTATGCTGGCTAAGTATTTAAAGGCTTACAATCCAGATGTGGGTTTTTTGTTTCCGGGGCGAGACAATACGAAGCCTTTGACTCGCGCCGCATCGGATGTGATTTTTAAAGAAGCTTGCAAGCGGGTAAGAATTAAGGGAGCTTCAACGCATTCCATGAGGCGGACAGCACTCACGAACTTGAGCAATGCTGGGGTGCCGCTGCGGGTGATTATGGAGATTTCGGGACACAAAAATTTGTCGAGTCTCCAGCGCTATTTGGAGGTACAGCCGGAACAGCTTGTCAAGGCGATCGGGCTCTTGAAGTAAGGCGACAGAGCTCAATACTTTCCTGTCCTTTAATATTACGGCAGTTTATAGATATTCCGAAACCGACAGCATTCAGCATCAAACAGCAACTTAACCGTTCCCGTTCCGCTATTGCGGCCTTTCAATCCAATAATTTCAGCCATTCCCCGATCGGGAGAATCAGGATTGTAATAATCGTCCCTGTAAACTCCAAGCACAACATCCGCATCCTGTTCAATCCCACCAGAGCCACGCAAATCCGATAAACTTGGACGTTTATTTGTGCGAGTCTCTACCCCCCGATTGAGCTGGGAAAGCAGCACAACTGGCGTGTCAACCTCGCGAGCCAAAATCTTCATCTGCCGCGTAATTTCGCTGATTTTATTGACAAAATTTTCATCTGCTGAATTCACCATCAATTGCAGGTAATCAACAATTACCAAACCCAAGGGGCCGCGCTCGCAAACAAACTCCCTAACTCTCGAACGAATCTCTAGGGGAGACGGTTCCAAACTTTCGTCTATCCAAAAATCAGCATCGCTAACTTTCCCCAAAGCCGAAGCTAGCACTTCGTACTTACCAGCTAGGTTAACTTGCCTGATATCTTTCACCGACACCCCACTCTCAAGTGCCATTAGCCGCGCTGCCAAGTCCCGACCCGGCATTTCCATCGAAAACATCAAAACCCGACCGTTCCTGGGAAGGGAAGCAATGTTGTACCCAAGCGCGCAAGCCAAAGCTGTTTTGCCGCTGCCGGGGCGACCTCCTATGACAATCAATTCGCCTCGGTAAAATCCCCCTCCCAAGAGGTCGTCGAGGTCGTAAAACCCCGTGCTGATTCCAGGACAGTAGTTAGCAGTCTCCAAGCGCTGTTCCTCAATTTCATCTAGATATCGCCAAAGTTCGTGGCAGTATTCCGAAAGAGGCCGAATAGCTTTCTGTCGCTCTTCTCTGTACTTATTGAGGACAAAAATCTTTTGCTCGGCTTCATTTAGTATGGCATCCAATTCGGTGGAAGTTTCGTAGCCAAGCTGCACCAGGTCATTACCAATTTTGATGAGTTCGCGCCGGACAAACTTGTCCACAACTAGCAAGGCATATTGGTCGATGTTGACGGCTGAAACAGTTCGGTCTACCAGCATTACCAGTTTAGTTTGACCCCCTACTACTTCCAGCAGGTTGTGGTCGTCGAGAAAAGTGGTGACGTTCATCAAGTCTGTGGGCTGCTCTTTAGAGTGCAACGCTAAAGCGGCCCGATAAATGTGTTGGTGGACTGTAATTGCTAACGCTTCGGGACGCAGAATATTTGCGACTCGGTTAATGGCGATTGGATCGATCAGAATTCCGCCTAAAATTGCTTCCTCTGCATCAATGTTAGTCGGAATAATTTTGTCAACAAAACTGACTCCCATACCTGGTACTCTCCTTTGAGATTGTTGTTACTTGAACTGTGTTGTTAGTTGCCTACAGAATTGGAAACTGTCTTGTCTACAGGAATTGAATAATCAGTGTTTTCACAGCTAGGTCTCATAGCTAAGTAGTAGACAATTTGTTCAAAATTTGTTTGAGTTGCTGAGGAAATCGATGCATCCACTGCAAGTAAATTTGCTGCTGAATACCTAGCGCTGCAAAAGCTTCTTTGCCTAGTTGCTGGAACTGTTCGCATAACGTTCGGTGAGTTTCTAATGGCATATAATGAGGGTCAATATAATCCTCAGTTATTCTTGTTGCCTGGGCAGAAGGAGAATCTTTTGGAGTTGGAGAAGAGCCTGTTGAAGCTGGAGACGAAACAACATTTGTTGGGTTCGAGTTTTGAAAACCGTTAGTTTTTTCCCACCAGCGACCGCGCAAACAATCAACGACCCACCCTGAAGGGTTGGATATTTGCTTTGTTTGGCTTCGGACTTGCAGCAAGTTTATGGCGGCTTGGATTTCGTTTAAGCTGTGCTGGAGTACACAAATTTTTAATTCGGGATTCATGCCTCCTGTGGCTCGCGTAACGGCTTCGACTATTTCAGTTGCATCGGGATTGGCAATTGCAACCACTTCGATAATTTCACTTGTCTCGGAATTGGCAATTGGAACAGCTTCGACAATTTCAGTTGTCTCGGAATTGGCAATTGGAACAGCTTCGACAATTTCATTCGCATCGGGGTTGGCAATTACAACCGCTTCGATAATCTCAGTTGCATCAGCATTAGTAATAATTGGAACGGCTTTGACAATCTCAGTTGTCTCGGAATTGGCAATTGGAACAGCTTTGAGAATCTCAGTCGCATCAGGATTAGTAATTGGAACAGCCTCGACAGTTTCAGTCGCATCGGGGTTGGCAATTGCAACCGCTTCGACAATTTCAGGAACTTGGGGAGTAACGGGCGAAGATATTTCAGGACTTAACGGGACAGCTTTATTGGTAGGTATTGGTGATTTGGCGGCAGAGATTGTTGGATTGTCGAGGCTGTTGAGTTCTGTCAGCAGTTTTTGGGGGGGTTTAGAGGTCAAACCTCTTTGTTCTGAAGTGCAAGGCATTGCCACATCGACTGCCTGACTGTTATCTGAATTAATTCTCAGATATTCAGCGGTTGGGGCGGAACATTTATTTTCACTAGGGGTTTTTAGTTCTTGTTCTGAATTTTTATTTAATTCAGTGCTTTTAGATTTGATCCCAGTTACAAGCTGTGGTTTTTTATCTGGGGATGTTAAATTTTCTTCCTCTTTAGAAAAACTAAAAAAAACAGCAGCAACATTTTCAGTGCTTTGCTGTTCTTTTTTATCCTCTGTAAAGAGTACGGCACCATCTGGGTTTGAACCCCCTGTTTGCTCAATTTTTGGCTGGTTCAGTCGATTTTTTGACTGCTTGCTCAGTTTTTGGAATTTTGAATTGGTGTGAGTGAATGGGCGAACGTCGCCCAGGTGCTGCACTGCTATGCGGAAAATGCCGCACCCGTAGTTTTTGAGAATTTTGACCAAGCCGAGTTTTTCGAGCTGTCTGAGGGCTGCCCGCCTGGTGTTGGGGCTGTAGGGCTTGCCGTTTCGGACTCTTGTGGTTCGTTTTTCGCCCAAGGGGATGCAATTGATGTCGATTTCCTCTGGTTTGCCACCGATGCAGGTTCTGTACAGGTAAAGGGCGAGTTTGAGGGCGCTGGGGGTAGCGCCTTCTAGTATGTCGGCTAGGGCTTCGTAAACTGCGGCGTGTCGGGCGAATGGCGGTTTGTGCCAGGTAGTTGTATCTGCAACCATTTTTTGTTCCGGGGTAAAAATGAGCGTAAATGTCCCTTCATGCGACTGTGACAGCCGCAAGGTTTGCCAGAGGGGTTGTTGTGAATTTGACCGCGGGCTATTGAGCGCGAATGCAGCGCTCGCTGCACTCAACAGGATTTCGGGTTGGCTTCAACAACCAGGTGTGGTAGTAGTTCCGCCGGAACTCGATTCATAGCGCCGTCGCTTGAACTATCGGCAAACTTTAGCGAAGCGGTTTTAAGGTCTTGTACTTTTGCGATCGCTTTTTTGTAGCGATGCAGTTGTCCTAAATCCAGCAGTGTTGAGACTGACCGCCCCGCTAAAAGATGAGAAAGGGTGCGCGACTATTTTTTCAATCCTGCCAGACCAGCCGATACGGGATTTGGTGGCGAATCAGTCTAATAAGACTGATCAGAGTTGTTCTAAAAGCTGAAAACTTTACGTGGTAAGAGTTTCAAAAATGACTTGTCGCGGCATTCTAGAGGTTTTGTCGCGGCATTCTAGAGGTTTTGTCGCGGCATTCTAGAGGTTTTGTTCTAACGGTCAAACTTGTATGGGGTATGGATTTGAGAGCGATTTTAAATACCTATTTTTTTTAGAACAAGTTTCAGAACAGTCGGAGCATCTTTTGCCGAAAAAAAAACCAGCCGGGAAAGGTGGGTTTGTAGGGTCGCTTTGGTGAGAGTTATGTCCTGGACACACGGGTGGTCATCACCTAGCCCTGTCTGGCGTGTTAAATCAGAACCGGAGAAAAAGGATAAAACCGCTATTTCACGTTCGGGTTTTTGAGACTTCGATCAAAAAAAATTGTTTTTCGGAACTTGGACTCACAATCAAAACGCTGAAACTTAGTAACCTCGTTCCTCACGCCAGACAGGGCTAGTGGTCATCACCTGAGTTTGATGGACGAGAATACAGAGGCTACAGCCCTTGAACCGGGGAAAAAACTAAGGTGATGGCGATGTTAGTCAAGCTCTGCTTGCTGTCGCTGTTTGAGCGTAGAATCCCCGTCTCTTGACTAGCGGGGAGTATGTCAAATTAGGACTAAGGCTAAGCATCATCAGGATAGAGGCTCTTCAGGGGGGGTTGCCCCTACTTTCACCGAAGAGCGAGACTGAAGCCCCTGGCTTGAGACACGGGGAGGAAGTCGGCAGCGGTTTCAACCGCCTTCAATATTCTCTTCTTTAATCATAGGTTTGATGACTGCCGACCGACTACATCCCCAGTTGGTAGCAGCAATTTTAACTAATTTTCCCAATTCTAGAGCGTTAAAATACGCTGGCATTGATTGTTTTGTCGGCATACTTTAATTGTAAATGAAGCATACTATGCTAGTATGAACCAAGGAGGAAAATAGAATGTATGGATGCCAGCAAAACCTAATTAGTCCAGACAAAGACTTGAAAGCAGTCTTAGAATTCTTGTGCACTGAAGCCTCCAAGTTGATTAATTGTGGGGTTTACTATTCTCGACAACTATTCTTCAAAACAGGAACGATACCGAGTAGAGCCAATCTGCATAAAGTCTTAGGCACGGAAAATCAGAACATTCATTATAAGGCTTTTTATTCTGATACCGCGCAACAAATTCTAACAACGGTAGCTGAATCGTTCAAATCCTACTTGGGATTACTAACCGGAATCAAAGAAGGAACCGTAACACAGCACCCTAAACTGCCTGGATACAGACAAGGTGGATTAGCGCTTGTTACTTTTACGGGTAGGTCGGTCAAACTCAAAGATGGGATGTTGCGATTCCCTCTAGGGAAAAAAGTTAAAGCTTGGTTCGGAATGGATTCGTTTTACCTGACCATGCCATCCAACTTAGAACATTCTTCTATTCGGGAATACAGGATACTTCCCAGAAATGGATGTTTTTATCTGGAAGTGATTTATCAGAAAGAAGTTATCCAATCTAACGTAAATCCTGGAGCGGCGCTGATGATCGACCACGGGATGGATAACTGGATAACTTGCGTTAGTAATGTTGGTACTTCGTTCATCGTAGACGGGAGACATCTCAAATCTATCAACCAAGGTTACAACAAACGAGTTGCAACCTTGATGTCGGGGAAAAGTAACGGTTTCTGGTCTAAAAGGTTAGAACGTTTGACCGAAAACAGGAACCGAACCATGCGGGATGCAGTCAATAAAGCTGCTCGCAAAGTTGTTAACCACTGTCTAGCTAACAAGATTGGCACAGTTGTTTTTGGGTGGAATAAGGGTCAGAAAGATTCGCTAAATCTGGGTGCAAAAACTAATCAAAAATTCGTCCAATTCCCCACAAGCCGGCTCAAAGATAGAATCTCTCAATTGTGCCAACAATACGGAATTAAATTTGTTGAGACGGAAGAATCGTACACATCTAAATCTTCTTTTGTCGATCTTGATGAACTACCTACATTCGGCGCAAAACCCGAAGGGTGGAAATCGAGCGGTGCGAGGATAAAACGTGGATTGTATCGCACAGCGAAAGAATGGCTGATCAATGCAGACTGTAATGGGTGTGCAAATATTGGTAGAAAAGTAGCAACAATACTTGGACTCGATCTAAGTGGAGTTGGTAGAGGTGAATTGTCAGCACCTGTAAGACTTAAATTATGGTCTTGTGAATCCCCTCGCCTTTAGGCATGGGGAGATGTCAAACCGTATATTGAGGCTGTGCGTAAGTCCTAAATATGTCAATCTGAAATGCTTAACAGATGCCAGATTTGGGATTCCAGTTCTGGTGCTGGGATTCGCTCCCCACGTTCCAACATGGATACATAACGCTGCGACACCCCTAGCCAGCCAGCCAATTGTGCTTGACTCCAACCTTTGGCTGTTCTTGCTTCTTTTATCTCATTGCTTGTCAGTTTAGGTTTGAGAACTTGTTTCAGGCGGGGTTGAACCTGTTTGAGTTCAGCTTTGGTTGCCAGGAGTTGGGGGATAGGTGCTGGCGGATGGATGGTAATTTTGGCTGCCAATAGTGTGTCAAAGTATCCTCGTTTTTTTCGATACTTGCTACCGGGTCTCAGCCATTCTGGGTAGGTCTCTTGGTCAAACTCGATTTGAAACGCTCGCTGGAGTTTCAACAGCACTTCCAGGGTGTGATTCCAGCTATTCATCAGCGTGTAAGCTTTTCTACGGTCAGACCGGGCTATATCGATTACCGTTTGGGATAGGAGCGCTTTTAGAAGGGTTTCCACTTTGTAACTGCCACTGGTGTGAAATCGGCTTTCCATCGTCAGATGAAGTGCTAAGCGCAAAGCCAGTTCATCATGGTAGGCATCGATTTTGAGAATCTCCTGGGCTAAATAGCCAAACTGATACAAGGCTTCTTTGGCGAAGTAACCTGCTTTGTTCAAGAAGGCATGAGTCCAGAGCCCCGGTTGGACTGTGATGTAGACTTCATCAGGCTGCTCTATTTTGCCCTCCAGATTCTGCTGACCTGTTAACTGAATTTGAATATTCCACATTCGCGAGGTGTCAACGCTGGCTCTAATTCCACCTTTTTTGTGTTTGCCTTCAACCCATGTGGCTTTGATTGCTAGGCAACCTAGAGCATATGCAGTTTTAGCTAGTTCATTCAGTTTTTTAGACGCGGGCAAGTCTGTGCGTTTGTCCCAGCCCATTTCCTTGATTAAGTCACTGCCTTCGAGAGTGAATAAGCTTTCCCACGGCTCTTCTTGTCTCATAATATGAGCGGCAAAAATCAGGTGTAACTTGGCAGCGGTCAGCCCAAACTTGTCAATAATTTGCATGGCCTCGTCTAAGGGCAGCAGCGTGATGTCGCCGGGGTTGGCGATGTAGTGCTCGATGATGTTGTTGGGGTTGCCCTTGGCTCGGTGTTGGAAGTAGCCGACACCTGAAGGGTATTGCTGCCACAAGTCTGTTCTCAGTTGTGCGTGGAGACTGGATACCATAGGAGGGGGTGTCGCGACAGGGGCGATCGGTCTATTATGGTAAAGACGAGGTTCTGTAATGGGTTTGTGTGGGGTATCTCTAACTTCAGCCAGACTTTCTGAGCTGGTGCTGTCACTCATAGTTTTAGTCAATAGTTAGAACCTAGTATTTTAATCACTTAATTTTTAATAAATTCGAGAATTTTAAGTCGGCATAATGTCGTCAAGTTGCAATTGTAAATTGGGAAATAGGTAAGAATAAATCGGCTCTCCCAAGCGATATTGTTGCTGCTGGTAAACTCCATCAACCAACTGGCAGACCGTGAAAGTAGGTTGCTTGGGATTGCCGATAAATTGTAAACCCCCCAAGCCTCGAAAGTCCACAATCCAATATTCTGCAATCTTCAAAAAAGCGTATTCTTCCACTTTTCTTGCATAATCATCTTGCCAATTAGTGCTGACAACTTCGGCAACAAGCTTAATTGTACTATCTTTACAAATCACTGGTTCTTTTTGCCAAAGGGGTTCACTACCAAGTTCTGCTTTATCTAAAACAACTACATCAGGACGCAGCGCTGTGGCCTCAGCGTATAGGGGTTTTATTAAACAATTTTTTGGAACCAACCAATTGAAATTACCACGAAAAATTTCTACGTAAATTCTACCAGCAATACTACCTGCAACCGCTTCGTGAGGACCAGTAGGTTCCATGTCTCTGAGTTCTCCATCAATGAGTTCATATCGTGTATTATCCCCATATAGGGCAATAAACTCCTCAAAGCTAAGTAGTTTGGATGGGGTGTATGTCATAGGTTATTTTTTAATAGGAGGTAGCTTAATTAGAAGTTTTGTGGAGTAGGGAGTAGAGTTCTGTTAAGTTTATTATACTCGCTCGATTGCATCACCGCCTTCGAGCTTGTCAAACTAATGGAGGCGGATTGCGATCTGATAAATCGCCTCGTGCCGATTCCATAGAACCATCCATTATATTCCAATCAATGTCATCATCGGGGAACAGCGATAATTGTCCGGGCGAGACGTTGGATTGCCCGCGGTTGTGATAAGAAAGGTGACACGCAGTACAAAGGGCTATTAAGTTTTCTGGACGGTTGTCCTCCGGTATCCGGTTGCGGTGGTGCACTGTCAAAGTTAGGGAACATCGTTCGGACTTGGTTAAGCCACTTTTCTTACCGGGTCGGAGGCATTGTTGGTTGCATTTAGTACAGCGCCAGAGCGCACTTTCTTTCACGGAGAGCGCAATAAGAGTGCCAATTGTCGGGATACCTCTTGGGTTTTGTCATAGCTCATTTCTCACTCTTGCGGCGCTCGCTTTTGTTGCCATCACTCAGAAGCCATCAAGTCAAAGAGTGCTGTAAATTCGCTCAATATTCCATATCTCTTAACGCCTTCCTCACTATTATTCCACTTTTAGTATAAGAGAGCTCGGATGAGTGGTACGAATACTCTTCCTCAAGCTTTAAGATTGATGGCTAACCAACTTGAAAATATCAGTGAGTTGCTTTTCGGTTTTTCTAACCGAGATCAACCAGTTAAATCCTTCACGTAGCATCAACAAATAGCCCAATCAGCTTAGTTTATTTTTTCGAGAATTAATCCACCCTGCCATCCCTCAAAGAATATGCCTGGAAAAATCCTCAAGCTACACCCCCAATTACAGCAGAAAACAATTTTGATCAGCTTTTAGATAAAATCAAAACTAGAACCGCCCTTTATCTCGGCAAGCGTTCTATCTTTAGTCTGCAAGCTTTTTTAGATGGTTACACTTTAGCCTGTCGCCAACTCGGAATTCCTGTTACTGAACAGGAACAAGAATTTGCAGAATTTCAAGACTGGATTGAAAAACAATTTAACCAGCCATCTACCAAGTCTTGGGCGCGAATTATCCTTTTGTATTCAGAAGATGAATCCCAAGCGCTTGATACATTTTTTCAGCTCTTTGAAAATTTTTTACAGCGCGAATCCTCGCTTGATGCCGACACAATCTCTCGCCACCAGCAGCCCAGAAAATGGTAATAAAAAGCAGCTAAATTCAATGCTTGAAAACTTATCCGAAGAAGCGCTTGCCCAACTTCGTGAAGAAGCCGAATCTTTGCACCAACAAGAAAAAAGCCCAGTATAGAACCGCTTTGAGATCTTGAGGGCGATCGCTCGCAAGCAGTTGATCGGCTTTTAGCAGTCGGGCTCTCTCGGATCTTTGGTGCAGAATGTAGCAATTGATACTAAATTGCTATAAGTCCCCACTTCAGTAGCACTCCGGTGAGACCGGATTGGGGAAGAAAGCGCCGATCGAGCAAGCCGGATTGCGAAAAGGCTCCTGAGCGACTTGCGGTGATGAATGTTTGGCTCAACTTTGCCAAGAGGAGTCTAACTCGAAGTTGCAAGGGTTTTCCAGTACCTAAGAGCTGCTGAGCGGCTGATATTCATGACTTGAAAATGGGCGGAAGTCATTATAGCATTGAGTAGTTATATTACACAGCAGGCGAAACTGAAACGGTGTTGGCGGTTGATTTACTCGCTCTACACGCACTTCTACAAAACTAGGATTCCTCAAGAGAAGTTCAAAAATCTCACTCTTCAAATATCGCGGACAATACCCGACAATGTAGTGGTCTTCTGTATTTAAAGTCAAGGCTTTAGAATCATAATGATTTTGAAATTCGTGAGCTAACCACAACTTTTCTCCTGTCTCTAAGCGGTTAATTCGCACGGGTTGCACCCTGTGGCAAATACCGCAGTCCGTGCAAGAAAAAGTGAAGGCGATACCGCCCTTCTGAATCTGGCTCAGGAATGGGAAAAACAGTTAGAGTATCTGTTTCTCGCCGCCCACCGCTGCGGGCTAACATGGCAATTGGATCGCTTTCATGTTGAGTCAGATTTAGCCAGTGAAAAAAACTTGAGTAATCGGGGCGACTTTTCGGCATCAACCGATTAGCAAATACGGGAAATAAGTAGGTTGATGTATATACTTCACCTAAGCGCGGAAACGAGGGCAAGGGTTCAAAACCGCACTTCTGTTGAGCTTCTAAAACGCCTTGCGTGTAGGTAAATTGGTAGCTGGTTCCGTCAAATGTTAGCCTGCCAATGGGAAACCAGGAACGGCTGTTTGGATCTTGCCAAGCCAAAAAAAGCGTTGAGTGTGTTTTCACGGTAGCGTTTTCCTCAAGTTAAGCAGTCTGTGTTGATTGAATTCAATAATTTTTTGGGCAAACTCGGCTGCAATCGGTGAGATACGAGTGTTAGGAATTCGATGAAAAATATCCACTATACTCACCTTTGAGATACTTTCAAGTCGCTCAAGCCATATATGCGCTGCATTCGGAAATCGACGTGCAGCGGAGTCAAATACATCAATTGCTTTGAGAGGCTTTTTATCATCAACGCTGCCATAAAACGCCGTACCCGCAAGGCACAGTGTAGGTAGTTCATGTAGCTTTACTTTAAATTGGACTTTGGACAAAAGCAAATTGGCTTCGCGAGTCTTTGACGCGAAGTAATACGTATCGATTATGAATAATTAG
>NZ_JAUBSX010000118.1:0-15838 GCF_036704885.1 Microcoleus sp. F4-D5
ATGAATTACGCCCTTGATTTAGCTAAATACTTCATCTTATCATGTTTTAGGTTGAAATTAAGATGCGTTTACCCTGCATTTCCCACTGCTTCAAAAGTAATATCCGCATCAATCGAAGCAGCAATTGCCCCACAAGTATAATTTGTAGGATTCTTAACAAAGTAATCAGCTATTTCGGGAATCCTAGCTTTGTTAAGCGCGCGTTTCGCCCGCATAGACGGCGGCAAATCTTCAGATTCAAAGGGAAACAATTTCGGCAAAAAACGCACCGGACACATCGACACATAATATTCGCGGCCCGCTTGAATTCCCCGGATGACCGGCAAAATGTATTCAAAAGAAGGAGTAGACATATTTTTTTGTTGGTTGCAGGTGCGAAGTATGAAGAAATCAGGGGCAAGTGCCATCGTCAATTCACTCGCTTCCCCGATATTCCGCCGGGGGTTGAAACCCCCGTCTCATAGCGAAAGTCGGTTAAAACCGACTAAACATAAACCTCGAAATTGATCCGTATTCAGTCCTCATAGCGAGGACTTTTGCTATGAGACAGGGGTTTCAACCCCTGGCGGGTCCCGATGGTGGCGGGTTTTCAACCCCTGGCGGACTCAGACGGTCGCGCGTGACACCCAGACGCATCTGCATCAAGCCCGATCGCCCCTCAGCTATTGACAAATAAAACATTAAATGATATGTAAGGTTGAACTTATGAGTATTTTAAGTATTTCACAAAAATTTTTTAAAAACAAGAGTTGACATACAATTTAACTCATGATATTTTTGAAAAAATAGCATAAATATCTAAAAACCGCCGATGAACACCAATCCAGCGGATGACCTCGCTAGCAAAATTTTAGAAAAAGAAAATAGCGACAGACAGGAAATCGCACTTTTATTAGATAATTATTTAGGAAAGGACGATCGCATTTTCGTCCAAAAAACCCAGATGGGAAACAGCGAAGCATACATCGGTTCAGTCACCCTAGAATGGTTAGACTCTCGCGTCCGTTTCGCCTCGCAAATGCCGCTTTTCCGCCAAAAATTCGACCTCCAAACCAACAACATCGTCCGCGACGACGAAACCATTGACGAAATTATCCAACGTCCCTTAGATTGGTCGCGCCAAGCAGCCCTCACTCAATACTTAGCAGCCCGAAAATCGCACAAATTCCCCGCAGTTTTAGTAGTCGTCAGTCCCCCGTGGGTAGATAATCCTCTAGCCGAGGAATGGGATAAAAATGGCGTAGCAACTAAATCGGCTGCTGAATTTACATCCTTTGATAAAAACGAGAACTTAGGGCTTTTGAATGTCTCTCAAAAAGTATCAATTTTTGCCTTAGACGGCCAGCATCGGCTGATGGGAGTTCAAGGTTTAATGAGTTTAATTAAAACCGGAATCCTGCAAAGATACAACAAAAATAAAAAACCTGTCGGCGCTGCAATTACTCTGGAAGATTTAGCAGAAGAGTATCAAATCGACCCCGAAACAGTGTATAAATTAGCTCACGAAAAAATCGGGATTGAGTTTATCCCGGCGGCGGTAGCGGGGGAAACGCGGCAGCAAGCACAACGGCGCGTGCGATCGATCTTTGTGCACGTTAACCTAATGGCGGTAACGCTGAGTCAGGGCCAGCTAGCATTATTGAACGAGGATAACGGATTTGCGATCGTAGCCCGAAAAATTGCCGTCACCCATCCCTTATTAAAAGAACAAGATGACAGAAACCCCCGCGTCAATTGGGACAGCGCCACAGTCGCAGCAAAATCAACTGTCTTAACCACATTGCAAGCGCTGCAAGATATGTCCGAACGGTATTTAGAATACAAATTCCCTCATTGGAAGCCGGAACGAAAAGGTTTAATTCCCATGCGTCCCGAAGATGAAGAACTCAAAGAGGGAATTGAAGAGTTTAAAAAATTGTTCGATCATTTAGCAACTTTACCCAGCTATCAAAGAATTGAAAGCGGCGAAGAAACGGCTGAATTGCGCCGATTTAGTTTTGAAAAGCCAGGGGGCGAGGGAAATATTTTGTTCCGTCCAGTAGGTCAAATTGCTTTAGCTAATGCTTTGGGAATTCTAGTATTTAGAAAGAAACTTTCCCTGAAATCTATTTTCGACAAACTCCGCAGATTCGATGTCGATGAAGGATTTAGCCACATGGACAATCCTGAGTCTGCGTGGTACGGGATTTTGTACGATCCGAACAAAAAGCGAGTGCTAGTTTCTGGAAAGGATTTAGCAACGAAGTTAATTGTATATTTGGTGGGGGGAATTCAGGACGATATGGAGCGAGCTCATTTGCGGCAAGCGGTAGCGGAGGCGAGGACTTTTGAGGATAAAGCTATTAGTTTTAACGGCAGGTTTGTGCCTCCGAAAGAGGTAGGATTGCCGCCGGTGCTGTCTTAGGAGCGAAGCTCTAGTACATCAATAAACTATTAGCTAATAATTTTACGGATATCATCTTGGATTTGAACACCAGTTTTTCCTTGCCATCTTTCTTTCAACAATTTCAGTCCAGCTTCGGCGTATTGCGTTACAAAGTCTAAGACTTCCCGGCTGTCTTTCGGTTCGGGCTTACCATTGCGTTTTTGAACTGTATGGACTCCCGCCTCAAGTGCAAGGCGAACATTTTCGTCTACGATACCCATATAAACTAGATCCTGACGGCGGCGAAGTGGAAGTGAGGAAATCTCCACATTATTTTTCAGGGCGTAAGCTGCTGCAAAGACATAAGCATCTACCATGCGACCAAATGCGCCGTTATTTTTGAGTGTGTCAAGATAACCCTTTGCTTCTGGAGTCGGGCGAATTGTTGCTTGAGGGTCTATATGTTTCATTCTGCCACCTCCACTGTGGAAGCGTCTTCAGTTGCACCCAAGCGCTTGATTTTGAGAATGCCAGTAACATGAGATCGCACACCTTTTAACAGATAATCTGGGAAATCGCGGTCTGTTGCTAGGACTATAACCTGTGATGGGATGTCTGGAAGAGAATTAATGAGATTTTTCTGGTGGTCGGTATCGAGATGACCAAATGGCGTGTCCATAATTAACGGTGCAGCCGTACCTGATGCGAGATTCAATCCGGCAATAAAGGAAAAAGCAAGTGCTTCTTTCTCACCAGCACTTAAGGTTTCTGGACTAAGAATTGCACCGGCTGCATTTTTGATACCTAGCGTATAGTCTTTCCTAATTTCCACTCCTATGTACTCGTCTGGCTTGTTGGTAACGCGACGGTGGATCTCAGAAGTACAAGTTTCAATAGTTTCTTTGCGCTCCGCGATGCGCCATTCAATAAGTTCCTCTGCTGCTTTATACAAACTTTTTGCTAGCTCGACTTGGCGTGCTAGATTTGCTGTTTCTTTATTTTGACTTGCTAATTTCTGGCTGTCCCGACGTAGCTGATCCTCCTCTTGTCTCACAACCTCTATTTCCCTGTTAAAACGCTCAATTTTATCTTGTTTTTCTTTTGCCATCTGTTCAGCTTCACCAACTTTCTTCCAAGTTGCTTGAGCTTCTTCTCCATTTATTTCTTTTGTTTCCTTTTTAAGACGATAAGCAGCTTGCTTAAACTCTTCAAGTTCTTCACGTAAGCGATCGCGCTTGAGCAAAAGTTTATCTAAATCAGGAGTCTGATAGCGGGAAAGAACTGTCAAACTACTGCGCAAATCATCTTGACGCAAGGCATTCTCAGTCCGGCTGACACTGATAGTTTCCCAGCCCCGCAGTTCCTGAAGGATATATTGACGCGCACTCTCATCGATACAGCGACCGCACACACAGTTATCAGACTCCAGCAGTTCTTGAAGTTGGGCAACAGAACCCGAACGTCTTGCGGTAGTAATCGTGGTGCTTTGCATCTCCTCTGCGACTTCTCGAACAAATTCAAGTAGCAGCGGAATTGGTGCTTGCCTTACGGTAATTTCAACCTGCTTTTCTGCTTCATTCAAATCTTCTTGTTTGCGGGATATTTCCCGCTCTAAATCGGTCAGCTTGTTTAATTTGCTAAGAAGTGCCTCAATTTGCCTTGCTCGTTCTTTAACGTCGTTACACATTACCATCGCAGCCTCATACTCTTCTTTTGCTATTTTAAGTTGATCTATTTTTGTCTCTATCTTTTCTTGAATGTCTGTCAAGTTCATCGTTACTTTTATCAAGTCTTTATTAGTTGAACCTGCATCACGCATTTTTTTTTCAATAATTCCCAGCGCGCGTTTGGCATCCTCCCGTAAATTTCTTAATTCGGGAATACCGAGAATCCGCTCGATCGCATTGAGAGTTTCCTGAGTGTGGATGTGTTGTGCGTAACGTTTTATTTCCACTCCGTCAAAGAAGAAGAACTCTTTACATGATTTCGGAAAAAGTTCTTCGATTCGTTCGCGCGCATCTCCTTGATGAATCCCGTTTTTCTGAACATTTGCTTCATCAGCTTGAGCAGAAGCACTTGCCCCGCGTATTATTCTCCTCGCATTGCGATTTATATCATAAATATCACCTTCACGAGCAAATGTGAGTTGCACTGAAAGTTCTAAATCAGGTTTGTTTTTAATAGCAACACGATTAAAATAATTGGGTAATTCAGTAGAGGATATAGCGTCACTACCATAGAGACACCATTGAATAGCTTCTATTATAGATGTCTTCCCATATCCATTCTGACCAAAAACAATCCAGATTTTATGTTCGCTATCGAGGTTAAATTCTATTCTCTCGTTTTCGTAACATTTCCAGTTTTTTAAACGGAGGCTTTTTAGCTTAAGCACCATAATTTTCAATCCTCAGTAGATAAGGTAACTGAATCGGCGTATCGTTCGATCATCTCTACTAAAACAGGAGCCATTCTCCTGTTTTGCAAGACAACTTTTTCCTGTTCGCGCTGGATAGCGTCTCTGAGTAATTTCTCGGGTATTTTATATTTTGCTGCAAGTTCTCGCAGTTTTTCTTCCATTGTTTACCCTCCTTATAGCCTAAATAAAATCTGAATGAGTAATACCGTAAGGTGCCAGTTCACCTACAAGTTTTGTGATGAGTGACATCCGATTGCGTGCGGCACGGGCAAACAGAGTTACCCGTTTAATTTCAGATGCAATAAGTTCGACCAATGAATCACCTAGTGGAGGAACGACAACAACATCGACAACTTTTGCGATCGCTTTTTTAGGTGCAACGCGGAGAACTCTGCCGCGTCGCTGGATAAACTGCCGTTCAGATGTGTCACTTGCCAGGATAATGGCAAGGTCAGCCTCTGGAATATCTATTCCTTCATCTAAGCATTTTACAGCAACGAGGGCATCAAAGTTGCCGCAGGCAAATTCAGATAACAGATGTTTGCGATTAACATCATCTGAGGAATATCGTGCAATGCGGAACCCGCGCTGGGCTAGTAGGCGACTTACCTCAGTAGCTTGTGCGATATCAGCGCAGTAAATCATGCCTCTGCGCGGCGGATAATCGGTGATAATGCGACCGAGGGCCGTGAGTTTTGATGCTGCAGATTTGATAATACGGGAACGCTGAATAGTCAGACGTTTTGCTTGAGCGATCGCATCTTCTTCTTTGTTATTGAGTAAACGACCTATCTTGGTTGTTAAGTTCGTAAATTTAGCGTATTCATTACCAGTCAACGGGGTGATGTATACGTGGTAATCATACTCGCAGAGAATGCCCGCCTCGATCGCCTGTTCTAATGTAAATTCATAGACAATCCCGCCGAAATATTCCAGCACTAATTCTGTTCCTTCTTCATCGTAAGCACGAATTGGAGTAGCAGACAGACCGAGGCGATACTGGAAGTCATCTCTTAGAATGCGTCTGTAGATAGCTGCACCTGTAGCGTGAACTTCATCCGCAATTAGCAAAGAACGAGGTGGTAAACCTCCAGCATCAGCAATTAGAGTAGTTACCTTTAATTTTGAAATTTCGCTGTAGCTGCCCACCACTATAGTAGGAAGTAGTTCGCACGACAACTCTCGGCGGTTTGCCAAACGGAGTTTCCTGAAAAGTGATTCCATCCAGAGTGTTGCAGTGCCTGTAGCAATTAATGGGGAGCGGAATGTTGTCCTATTTGCCAATTCATCAACCCATTGCTGTACGATTTCGTTTGTTGGGGCGCCAATAACAATAACATTAATATTTTCAATGCTGGCTGCACACGCTAACCCTGTTATCGTTTTTCCAGCCCCAGTTGCCATAGCTAAAATTCCGCAACTGCTGGCCAATAGCCAAGCGTTGAGTGCATCAACTTGCCGAGACTTTAACTCTACTTTTAGAACTTTATCCAATGTATGAAAGTTGGAAGTTTGAGACTCTGTTTGATTAACTATGTCGTTATTATGACTGTAACTACTGCCCTGTTCAGCCAACCTCCTAGATTTTCTGGTCTTTTTGATTTCAGGCTCTAGTGCAGGAGGTCGATCGGGACACAGCCGCAACAGCGATCGCGCCGCCGCTTCGGGAAACTCGATTACCTCCACATTCGGCGTCTCGTTTTTCCACAAATTCTGAAAATTTTCGGCTTTTTTTAATGCCCGTTCTCTCACTCCCAGATGCCAAGAACAAAAAACATCAATACATTCAAAATTATCAATTAAAGCAGTTGAGCTTTCGTTGGCCGAACCCGTGAAAGCAACGATATTGTTTTCGGCATCGGCAAATATCCCTAATTTTTCGTGATAAATTCCCTGGCGACGAATCTCTTTAGTAACAGCTAGTTTTATTTCGAGAATCTTTTGACTCAATAACCAAGCCAAACAAGCCCAGCGATCTCGAACAATTCCCTCAAATTCTTTATCTAATTCTCGCAGAACAGCACTGACAATAACTTCTTCTTTTTGTCGCATTCCTTGCACGATCGCCTCCGCATCTTCTGGGGACAAATGTGGAGAAGCCACGAGCTGCATCTTGCCGCCCACTCGAATCAATGCTGTCAGTCCTTTTGCGGCGGCTGCCATTGAAGTGCTGGAGAAAAAACCAACGGCTCGCTTGTAGACTGTAGCATTTTCCAAACAAGGAATATAAAATTCTTGGATTAGATCGCAGCGATCGCTCCGGTACTCATCTTGAATCGCTAAATCTCTCAAGCTCAACGCCGTACCCCCAAATCCCCGCTAATTTTTCTAGTATAGACTAATTCTCGCTATCTAGCCGCTGTCAATAAAATTAATTCTGCTGCTACAGGCAAATGATCGGACTCGGTTGCCTCCAAAACCGAACTCGATTTAGCACCCCAATGCTTTGAATACCAAATATAATCAATCCGGCAAAGGGGATAGTTTAATTTCCAATTCGATTTTTTTACCAAGAACTTAAGTTCCCAACCGTGAGGTCAGGTAAAACCAAACCCAAATCCAGATTTTCGGAAAGCATCTTGCATGACTTTCTGCACCCTGTCATAGTCTTGAGTTTCGTCTGTCATATTAAAATCGCCCGCGACAATTACTGGCAGAGTTTCTCGCTCAACTCGCTGCACTAAGTCTTGAATTTCCGGCGAGCGTGGGCTATATTTGTAAACGGGAATTTTGAGAAAACGCCAGATATTATATATCTTAATCCAGGGCCCGGTAGCTTGCATATTATAAATCACTACTTCTTGTTCGTTAAATTTAATAATTGCCCGTTGCTGCGTTTCTCGATGGCCGGCTAAGTGCAGTCTTTCCCTGGATACAATCGGATATTTACTGAGAATTCCTACAGGGGGAGTGCCAATTTGAGAGGGGTAGTCTGCCGCTAGAGGTAGGATTGCCGCAGGTGTTGAGTTGATTTTGTCACCGCTTCGGAACTACAGGCGGGACGCCCGTGCCACGATGCAGGCAGATGTTTTTTCACGATCGGCGATCGACTGCACATAGCTGCGCCAATTTATTGTTTTTCTCGTACTCTAGATTTGCGATCGCACGGCGTTGCAAAGTTAATCGAGTCAGTGGAGTGGAAACTGCACTGACTCGATCGCTCTTTTCGCCCATTCAAGATATGCGATCGCACGGCGTTGCAAAGTTGATTTGCTCAAGGTGATGTCACCCACTGGTTGATTCCGGCGATCGCACTACCTCAACTTAACTTTCGGGATAATTTGTCAGAATCAAAAATTCGGATGCTGGAATCGGTTGGATTTCGACATAAGCAATCCCATCTTGTCGCTGCACTGCCACCGTCGAGTCCACCTGATGAGCACCCGTGTAACCCGGATTCCCTGCTTGGGCCGTATTCAGAATTACCGTCATTGAACTTCCAACTGGGCTGAGATTGGCATCCACGAGCACTCTCGCTCCCCGATCGTCCGTTCCATGACTGTTTAGCACGCAAACCGCCTCTTCATCGTCTAAAATCCGCGACCAGCCAATAATTTCTCCACTCAGTCCGCGATCGCCAAAGGGCAAGTTCAAGAAAGGAATCGCGGTTGGTCGCAAATACTGTCGTCCCAAGCGCAGCACAGGGAACTTTTTGCGGAGTGCCGCCATTGCCGCCATCCGAACATAGACAGGGTGATTCGGATCGAAACAGTGAGCACCGGCTGTCCCAAACGGCCCAAAGCCGGGTAAGTTTTGATCGATGGCTTGTAGCCCTGCTACTCCCGATTGCCGGGGATGCGAGGGGCCAAACATGGCTTCCCGCAAATAGCGATCGGAGCCCTTCCAGTCCGGCAACCACTTGCGTTCAGAGGGTTCTGGCCCTGCCAATGCCTGCTCGGTTCCCGCGTAAATGCAAGGAATCCCCAACGTGAACAGTTGCAATCCCACTCCCGCAATCACCTGATGATCCGATGCAGCTTCACTGGAAAAGCGGATTTTTTCACCAAATACATGATCGTGATCGTCCAAAATTGAAACATGGCGCCGTCCGATATTCCGGTGAGTTCCCATTATGGCTTCTTTGTTGAACCCATTAAAGTAGGCTCTTGGGTCCATCAGCCCTTTGGCAACCTGGTTAAGATTTCCCCGCATCTCGCCGATATCCAACGCAGCATTTAAGTTTTGCCCCACCACATCCAGATAACGGTCTTCGTTGTAATCTCCGCCTGCTATTTCTCCTACCAAAAAGAAGTCACTCTTACCCAGATTGGCCGCAAACTCCTTAATCGCCCCGCAGAAATTTCGGGCTTGCTCGTAGGTAACGTGCTTGAGGGTATCAATCCGAAAGCCATCGCAGTCTGTCAGTGCAATCCAGTATTTATAACACCGGGCTAAGTTATCTAAGAGGTGGGGATAGTCCAACTGGAAATCTCGCAGTGTAATGAAATCCGATCGCCGGAATTCGGCATTGGAATCGTCGAGTTCCCCCCGCCCTAAATCGCCCTTTCCGGCACGAGTATAGCAATCTGGATCGTGAAGTTCCTTCGGCCAGACTCCTTCCGTCTCGGTTTGAGGTTGCCCCGCAATGGGTTGTCCCCGATCGCCCAGCCACGAGCCAAACTGATACCAACCAGACGTATAGGGTGGTTCCCATACCCCACCAGGAGTACCAGGGGCATAGATCCAGTTACACCCTGAATGGTTAAAAATGATATCAAGGATAATGCGTAGACCCTTGGAGTGGGCTTTATTGACCAGACTGACCAAATCTTGGCGAGTCCCAAAGCGAGGATCGACCTCTAGAAAATCTTGAATGCCGTAACCGTGATAGCTATCCAAGTGACCCCGTTGCCGAAAGATTGGCCCTACCCAGATCGTCGTCACGCCTAGTTGGTTGAGATAATCCAGCTTTGACTCTAATCCTTTGAGGGTCCCACCCTGCCAGCGATCGCCTCCCGACTCTGCCCATTTGTCAAATCGCCAAGACTGTCCATTGGGCAGATTAGGTCGGGCTTGATTGAGTTGCTGTCGATTCAGTAGAGGGCGTTTGTCCTCCTGACCATCGCTAAAGCGATCGGGTAAGAGAAAGTAAAGTACCTCATTTCTCCAATCAGCAGAGGATGGAAAGTAACTCTCACGTCGGGGTAAAGAGAAGTCTTTTAGACTATCCGGGCGCTTCTTGGTTAGATTCCGATCGGTAAATGTCATAGGATTTATCTCAGATTGGTGAATAGTTTTGCTCGCACTTCTGAAGTTATGTTTTTTTTGTTAATGTGAGAAAATCGGCGATCGCACTCTGTCAAGAATGGACTGGACTCAGGCGATCGCCCGCTCTTGTGTGGACTGAGTTAAACTTCTATGAAACCCAGATTTTTTGTTGTGGCGATCGGTTTGGGATGATGGGTTTCGTGCCCTCAACCGATCTTGCTAGAAGATGGCGATCGCACTTACTTAGCAGCAGACTAATTATCCCCGCAATGCTGCCGTACAAGTCGATCGATCGCCTGTGCAATAGTTAGGAATCTCGCTCGAGGAGTTTCGGGTTGATTATGGAGTGTTGTCAGAACATTATCAATACTTTGAGCTGTTTGCAATACCAATGTTGATGATTTCTCCCCCAGGCGAATAGTGAGTCGGTGGGGGTTGAGGGTAGGTTCAGATGGGATCTCAGAGGGTAGGTCGGCAAAATTCCGATCGGACAGAATGTTGGCAAGCATTACTAAATCCTGTCGCTCTAATTGACATATTTGATGGGGAGATGACACTGTATCGTTGATAAAACGACTAGCCTGACAAGTCCCATTAGGGAGAATGCTCCAAGTTATGCCAGAAATCCCCACAAAGCCCATCTGTCCATCTCGAAACTCTAACTCTGCGATCGGGTGACCGTCTTCCGTGAGGAAAGGATTGTTACGAGGTGTACTCATCGCCATAGCAGTCATAAACGCTAGAAGTGATACCAGAATGGTGACTGGAATCAGTTTTTGGTAAAAAGGCTTCTCCATAGCAAAAAACCTGTTTCTGGGGCATGGTTTCACCATACCCCCAGTCCTAATTAGACTATTCTTCTAGTTGACATAGACAAAGCAAACTACTAAACAGGGATGCCTCGTTCAGTTTCAAAGATCCGCTTGATCGTTGCTTTGTATTCTCCACCACACCAGGATTGGTCAACCGCGAGTAGCATATCCTTGGCATACTTGAAGGTCGGTGAAGTTGTTCCTAGAACAAGCATACTCCCAAAGATCAGGAAGTCTGCCACTTCTTGTCCGAGTTTTTTTCTCAAGTGCCAGCAGGCCCCGGCCCAAGCTTGACCGCGGTCATGGGACTCTGTTGAAGTTTCGGAATATTTCAAATCATTATCGCAGTTGCGAATCATCCCCGCTTTTTCAGGGCCAGGTACGACATACTCCCCTAAGTCAGGATCATTCAATAAAGAGCAAGCGAAATAATCAGCGTAACCTTCGTGCAGTGCAGCTCCTTCACTTCCAAACATAGCAGGGTGATATTCATCAATCACGGCATGGGTGAACTCGTGAGCAACTACATCAAATTCCTTGGCTAGGTCGCGAAGTCCACCGGGATTGCCGGGATAACTGCCATCTCCGAAGTAGATCTGCCCCGTACTGGAAGAGTAATAAGCATTATCGTATTTGGTTCCGGTATGGACGTTAGCAGCGAGTTGTCCACTGTTAGCTTTGCCATAGGGGTTATTGACTGTAAACCCTCGGAATCCCAGATCCGAAAAGTATTGATAGACTTTCTCCACAGCGTAGTAGACTTGGCATTCATCAAAGTGCGTATCTTCAGGAGGAAAGTCAAATCGATAGTTACCGCCTACCACTGCGCCTAAAGCATCCTCATTAATCACCTTACAATACCGACCATCTAACTTGTTGTAAGGAGATTTGACATCGCGCAGCATCACAGTTTTTAGGGGCGTTTCCTCTGGATTTTCAGAGTAAACTCGCGCCCGAGGTGCGAAGTAAAATGAGTGAAACTTCATCGAGTTGTAGCTGTCTACAATTTCTCCATTGTGGACATCAATAAAGTATTCCCAGTCACCGAGGGGGGTTTCTGCCGGAACAGTTAAGTGATAGACTCGCACATGACCCTGTTGGGTCGGATAGAGGACGGTTTTATGGGTAATGCCACCCCTCAACTCAACCGCTTCACCGAGATCTTTTCGGGCAATCTGACGAGCTTCTTTTAGGGAGATAGCTGTCTCGTCCGGTTTGACAGAAATTTGCGATCGCAGACCACTCGTCACTATCCGAACTTGATTTTTGTCATCTACACCTACCAAAACGCTGGCACCAAAGACCGGTAATCCCTGGTGATTTTGCTGGCGACGAATGAATTTCAGCCCGCCCCACTCAAAGGAATCAACTTCAGTCAGTTCTTCAGTATCATCTGCGCTCAGTCCTAAAATGCCAGGGTTTTCCATCAGGAAGGAACGGCTGGCGTCAGCGGCAGTGCCTGTCATTGTCATGGACAATTTTCCTTCTAAGTAAGCAGGATTGCCTGTCATGGTGTTCACCACTAAGGAAGATCCCGATCGCTGCGCCAGAAACGTCTGACTTTGGGCCAAAGCACCAGAGACGAAGGCATCAACACGATTTCGGTTGGCTGGATGACTAAGGCTAGACTCTTTATAAAACATAGGTTTTTCTCCTTGTCAATTTATGCAATGAATTCCTGAAAGTCGGATTTCTAAAGACGCTGGTTAACAGCGTTCGATCCAATACTCCTTCAAATAGACTTGGAAAACAATACGATGATCTGCGTATAGGATTATGAAGATATTGCAACAAATTACCCTTTGAGTAGTTCCAACTTTTCTCTTGGCAATCATCACCGCAACCGTTCGAGGTTGTATAGTTTTTTGTAAAGATTCTCCAAATGTTTTCACACTGTTCCTTCACAGGAACCCAGCACTTTAGCTATAGCATTTTTCAATCGGACATCTGTACTTAACTCAACTGAGAAATGCTATATTTCCGCATTGCTATTATTTTTGGCAATCCAAAACAACACCGGGACCTCGCGTTTGGTGAGTCTTAGGAATTCCCAAGCAGCAATAGAGAAGGATTGCGGTTGTTGTTCTTCCAGTAGCAAGATATATTGCTCTCCGAGTCCCGATCGGGAATGAGACGGATGATCTGTCGTCTGAGTAATTTTATGAATATTTAGCTAAGTTTTTGCGAACAGTCGCTACCCGCTCCGTGAAAAAAGGGGGCTTGAATTCGTTAAGTTCCCCTTGAGAACGGAGATGCTGAAGGCTGGAGGATCAAACAACTGCTTGCAGCTTTTGAGCAGCAGAATTGAGTTGGTGCGTGCTGACTTTGATTTGCGATACACCCAAAGCCGTCTCCCGCGCACCGAGATTAATCGCATTCATCGCTTCGACCGCTTGATTAATCGCGACTGCTTGTTGTTTGGCATTCAGCGATATCTGTTGACTGCTGAGGAAAACGTTCTCGATCGAGTTAGACACACCTGTGAATGCCTCTGCCATGCTATGGGCAAGGGACAAGCCTTCATTCACTGTCTTGTTGCCTTCATCGGTGACCATCACGGTGGAGTCGATCGCCGTTTGGATGTCCGATACCAGCCTGTTGATTTTGAGCGCAGACTGCTTACTTTCGTCAGCAAGTTTGCGAATTTCTCGAGCAACTACCGCAAAGCCTTTGCCACGATCGCCAGCACGGGCGGCTTCTACGGCGGCACTCACGGCCAGCATATTGGTTTGATTAGCTAAGTCACCCACCAAGCCGGAAATATTGCCAATCTGGTTGGTTTGTTCGCTCAGGCGCAAAATTTGTTGGGCGATCGCCCCCACTTTGTCCTTAAGGGTAGTCATCTCATCAAGAGTTTGGCGCACCGCTTTTGTACCGCCTTCAGTCAGGGAGAGGGCGTGACGTACCCCTGAAGCAGAGACTTCAGCCTGTTCCGCCGATTGGCGCGAAGATGCGCCGAGTTCGTCCATCGTGGTCGAGGTTTCATTCACTGAGCTAGCTTGTTGCGAGACGATGCGTTCTTGCTCTTCGACCGCACTGACGATTTGTGCCGAGGATCTAGCAATTTCGCCTGCAGTTTGGTTGAGGGTGTTGGCGATCGCCGTGGATATCAAGTATGCCACCACCAAGGCAATAACTAAAGAAGCAACAGCACCCAATACCGACATCATGACCAACACACCGAGCGCATTTTTGGTGTTAATTTCCGACTGCTTGACTAGCTTAGCTTGCTGAGTGTCAAACTCTTCCATAACAGCCTCGAAAGCCTTGAGATTTTCTGCACCCTGCTCCGCTGTGTCCATTACCAATTTACGGTTACCAGCTTTGGCCGCTTCAATCAGATTACGGGCGATCTTGTCATACTGGGTTGAAAATTCAACCATCTTGGTCATCCGTTCTTTTTGTTCATTGCTGAGGTTGTGAGTCAGAGTTAAGGCTTGTTTTTCAGTTTCCTTCAGCTTCTTGACACCCGCTTCGTAGCGATCGAGCGCTTCTTTGTCAAGGGTCAGAGCATAGCCCCTTGACTGTCGGGCAATTTCTGACACTCTCAATTCAATGTAGTCAGACATCCTCGCAGCTTTTACTGCTTGCAATGCTTCCTCAAAGTTCTTACCCCTGTTTTGTCACTCTGGCAGTAGTATAATAATGTACAAATGCTAGAACCAAGACACAGAGTATGGTACAGCCTCGTCGGGTCACACCGACAGTAAAATTTGTTGATGAATATTGCCAATGGTATAAAAGCCTGTTTTCAGATGTCAGGAGTTTTGAGGCTTTTAAGTACCTTCATATAGGGTGTGTTTCTGAGCTCAAACGTAAAACACTGCCTGCGATAGCTAAAATCGTTGGATTAGATAATCATCAAGGATTACACCATCTTTTAACATCATCACCGTGGTCAGTAGAGGAGTTAAGGATTCGGCGATTAGAGTTAGTTTTCCATCTTATTAAAAAATCGACCATTAATTTTAATAATAGATGAAACAGGAGACAAGAAAAAAGGTAAAAAGACAGATTATGTTAAACGTCAGTATATAGGAAACTGAGGGAAAACAGATAATGGGATTGTGGTAGTGACAGCCTACGGTGTTTTTGGCGGGATGACATTTCCCTGATTGTTTGAAGTGTATAAGCCCCGTGAAAGATTACAGCCAGAAGATAAATATCGTACCAAGCCAGAAATAGCAGCCCTGTTGATAAAAAAGCTATCATCAATGGGTTTTAACTTCAACTTAGTCCTGGCAGATAGCTTATATGGAGAGAGCAGTACAAATTTCATATCTGTATTAGATGAACTGAAGAAAAACTATATAGTTGCAATTCGCTCAAATCATTATGTGGAGATACTTTCACGGCAACATATTCAATATTCAAAGTGGCATAAATTTCAAAGGGTATTCTCTGACCTTAGCCAAGAAAAGCGCTTTATTAGAGAAATCATTCCTGGAAAACGTGGAGAACTCAGATATTGGCAGATTACCACAGATAGTGAGAATTTACCTGAGAATTCTAGTAACCGTTCAGGGGGGGTAGAAGAGAAATAGCCCAAAAAGCGGAGAAAATCTGATAAATTAAGTGACATGGAAGAAAAGCGCGTCAACCACTTAGAGCAGATACCCCCAGAAGATTGGGGAAAGACTCCAACCAGTGTCAAAAAACTGGTGGAGGCAATGGCGCAGCAAATAGAACAACAGGAAAAGAAACTAACCGAAGTCCTGATAGTTCAAGAACAGCTCCACCAAAAAAATTAATCGGACATCAGAAAACTCATCATCACCACCATCTTGCGACCCACCGGGATTTGGAAAAAAGCCGCCAAAGACAAAAAGCGGTAAAAAGCGAGGGGGGCAGCCTGGTCATCAAGGAAATAGCCGGGACTTATACCCAATAGAAGAATGTAGGGTAGTCCTAAACAAGTAATGACAAATTGTAATGATGGATAAAATACCAAATCGCACCATTCGTAACAAGTTAAGCTTGGATGGCAGTTGTCAAGGGGATTTGAGAAGATGTTTCAAAGAAAAAGCAGTCAGC
>NZ_JAUBSX010000119.1:0-6608 GCF_036704885.1 Microcoleus sp. F4-D5
TCACCCTTGTCTCGGGTGATTCACTTTTACCCCCTCAATCCGACTATGTGCCAGTTTGGGGTGCGGAATGTGGGCAAAAACTTTGGGAATCTTTACCACCCGTCTATCGCCAATGTGCAGTTTGTTATACAGACTTTTGGGCAGCCTATGAGAAAGTCATTGCATCTACCCGTCACAAACCCGTTGATAAAGGCAGTGGAGAAACGAATCATATCGAAAGGTTTAATAATACTTTACGTCAAAGAGTTTCAAGACTTGTAAGGCGGACTCTTTCTTTCTCAAAAAAGTTAGAAAATCAGATCGGAGCCATTTGGTATTTCATTCATCACTATAATGAATGTCGAGCTGAATAATTTTTCCATCACTACGTATTTATGACTGCCGATGTGAGTAAAAGCTTAGTTCAAAAACTTGTCAAGCGAAAAAAAATAGAGGGTAATTTACAGCCGAAATCCAGGGCTAAACCGAGATACAGTCATTTGAATAATGCGTCAACTAAATTAAGAGAAATAGTGGCAGCATATCCCGATACAACGTTGGTAGAATTGTGTGAGTTATTCGTCTAAAAGACAGGAAATTGGGTAAGCTGTCACGCATTTAAATTGCATATTCAGGGCGGGCTTTCTGGCCCAACCCCTACTCCCCACAAAACTTAAATTATTTTTTGACATTTAATTTAAATGCACAACAGCTTAGGTAGAACAGCAATGTGTAGTACCTTGCAAAATTTGGGACTAAATCGCCAAGAAAACGGTCATAAGTAGTAGTAAAGCAGGGACAAAAAGAGTGATGAAGTTAAGGTTAGAGTATTGGGAAAAAGTCAAAAATATCGAGCCAAAAAATGAGCGTCTTTTTAGATAAGACTGGAGTATTGCGCTTGTTTAAAACTCACTCATGCACGCTCGAAGTAACTAGAGTATATGGGTTAAACCTTTTTAGCGAGGTAAAAAAGTCACAGTAATTGGTGCAATTAGTTTCCTGCAAGTAGTGGGATAGATGACAATAGATAATTTGATGGATAGCCAAGCATTTGAAGTATTTATCGATCAATGTTTAGTGCCAAAATTGTGGTCGGGAGCAGTAGTAGTGATGCATAACTTACCAGCGTATAAAGTAGATTCAATTAAGCCTATGATTGAAGCGGTGGGTGCTTCTATCTTGTGTTTTTCCCCATACTCTCCTGATTTTAATCCAATTGAATTATGGTGGTCGCAACTCAAATCTTTATTGCGACAGTTTTCACCAACCAGCACTAAAATGGTTGACACGATAACTGCTATGGCTCTTGACTTAATTAATCCGAAACATCTTAAAAACAGGTTTACTAATTGCTGCTACTGTAGCTCATAAGATCCGGAAGTGCTGTATAGCTAATTCCACCCATCCCAAATTTTGTGCCTCGATCGCTGCATACCTTCTTTTATCCTTTTCTGATAAAGAGTTATAAAGTGTCTTTATTTCCGACTCAATTGAACTAGAATAAAACATAGGTTTAAAGGTCAGATAAAGTGGTAGAATAGAAAAATTCCTTGGGAGTTTCTATCAATGTTAGAGAAAGTAGCAATCAGGGCGCTGTTTTTGATTATATCCGACAATCCATCAAGTTATTTATTTTTAAGTCCTGAGTGGTAATCGCTATGTGTTAGATACGAATGCGATCGTGGCTCTGCTTCAAGGAAATCTTCAACTTATTGAATTACTTAAAGGTGCTGATTGGATCGGAGTTTCAGTAATTAGCCAAATAGAGTTTCTGGTATTTCCTGGGTTGACTCAAGACGATCGCCAGCTTTTCGAGCAGTTTCTGCAAAGAGTTGAAATTCTAGGTTTAGTGGCGATGGATGCTGTGTTGATTGAAAAAATCATTGAAATTCGCCAGCAAAATCGCTTGAAACTACCGGATGCGGTTATTGCAGCAATGGCAATCCAAAATTCAGCAAGTTTGGTGACGGCAGATCGAGAGTTTGGAAAGGTAACAAGTTTGACGGTAATTAATTGGTAGCGATCGCTCTTCAATCGAGAAAAAGAAGTAAAGGGCGATCGACCTTTGGATGGTAAAAGAGCGATCGCTCTTTTTATCCTACAAGGGCAATCGCTTAGAGGTTTAGAAACCTAGGTTTTTGTAGCAGATATTGGGCAAGAGGCAAAAGTATCTGAAAAACCCGGTTTCTTTTGTTTGGGGAAAGAGCGATCGCTCTTGAGAACTATACCCGAAGGCGATCGCGCTTTTTTCAGGAAGGGAAAGAAAGGGCGATCGCACTGTACTCACGGTCGTGCCTCAGCGACGTACATGGATATACTTAGTTGGATTACTTGCAGAGATTGTCCGTTGTTTATACAGGAAGTCATAGGCATTACTGCTAGTAGGCCAATAACTTGATTCTGATATGACAATTGTTCCATCCGGATTTACCTTCTCAACAATGGCTACGTGGTTAGACTCCCACTGGGCAATAGCACCCACTTGAGGTGTATTTGAGACTGGGATACCAGCAGCACGGGCTCGATCGTCCCAGCGGGATGCGTCGGCTGTTAACTGGTTAAGATCGCTCTGACTATAACCTAGTTGTCTTAAACGACCATTAGCATACCAAGTGCAGTTTCCCTTAGCATTAGGGTTACTCATGCTGTAAATGGGAGGGTTTACCGATTTTGGTGCGTATCCAGCTCGCCATAAAGGGTTGTTTTGACGATATGCAGGCGAATTAAAATCTACTGGTATTCCTAGAGTTGAGCCAGCATTATTATTACCACCACTACCATTGTTGGAACCACCACCACCGGAACCGGAATTTGTTCCTTTAGTCACATAGTAAGCAGCAACAAATCCGCGCTTGCCATTCACCTCAACTTCATACCAATCATTACGGTTGCTATTGCCGATACTGTAAGTTCCACCAGTCACGCTTCCCAAAATCTTTAGGTTTGTACCCTGATTCAACTTGGTAGTGCTCGCTGCGTTAGTAGAAGCTGAACTCCTCAGATTGAGAGGTACACCACCAACATTTGAGTTAACAAAACCAGATTCCGGTGGTGGCGGTGCACTAGAACCTTTATCAACGAAGAAAGCAGCAACAAAACCGCGCTTGCCATTCACTTCAACTTCGTACCAATCATTGCGGTTGCCATTACCGGTACTGTAAGTTCCGCCTTGCACCGATCTCAAAATCTTCATTTCCTTACCAACAGGTAATGTGTCAATCCGATTTTGAGAAGTGACTTGAGCCTGACTCCTCAAATTCAAAGGCACGCTACCAACCCGCGAACTGACTCGACCAATCTCGGAACTAACAGGAGTTGGAGTAGCTACCGGAGTTGGTGTCACGGGAGTACCCGGCCCAGATTGATAGCTCACTGGTAAAAGTAGCTTTTGACCAATTTGCAAACGAGTTGCATCAAAATCGGTTAACGGAGTGTTATCTACTTTGAGAATTTCCCGCCAGCGATTAGCATTTCCCAACTCTTTCTGTGCGATTGTCGAAGGAAAATCTCCTTTTTTTACAACGTATTCGCGATAACCAGTAATCGGAGTTTGTCCGGGGTTAGTAGGAGTAGGAGTCGGAGTAGGGCTAGTGCTGGCACTGCGAAGAGCATTCAAATAACGCTCAGCAATTTGTGCAATGGAACTGGCTTTATCTGTACCGTTCACAATGCGTCTGGCGTTGAAAAAGTCTTGCTTTGAACCATTGATGTAGTTACTCAGCCCGACGCCAGTAAAAGAGCCATCGCGCATTCCTAGAACTAGAATTTTAGCTGCATTTGCCGGATTAGATGCCAAACCTGGATTGTTGATTAAATCGATACCGAGTCGCTGCGACCATTTGGCATAGTTCGAGCGACCTGTGATTTGCACGTAACCGCGTCCTTTGAAACGTCGTCCATCTCCAGGTTGCGTATTTCCTAAGTCTTGCCTTCCTTCATAAGCATCTCCAGATGCTATTTCTTCCATCCATCGTCCTAAAAGGGATTCGTGTTGGGCAGTTGCCAAGATATAGGCTATTTGTCCTAAATCGGTGATGCCATTTGCTAAAGCTTCAGCAAGAATTCGAGGAATTGAATCGCTGGCAAATGTGCGTATTGAAGATGGAGGAACGGCAAGTAGCTTATTAATATCAAAGAGTAATGTTGGAGTTGGTGTTGGAGTTGGTGTTGGAGTTGGTGTTGGAGTTGGTGTTGGAGTTGGTGTTGGTGTTGGAGTTGGTGTTGGTGTTGGCGTTGGTGGCTGCGGCAGCGGAGTAGATCCGGGTGCATTCCCGTTAACAATTGCACTTGCTATCCAGTTATTTGTGCCTGCGATCCGATACCACCGCTCATCGGGTGTTCCTAGCTGAAAGTCAGGAATCCGTTCGCCATAAGTCCAACCGTTAAATTGGATAGTTGCTTGATAAGGATAAGTACCCACTATTGCAAAATTAGTTCCGGGGCCCGATCGTACATTCGCACCAGCAGTTGCCATCACCGAAGCAGAAAAATTGGTTGGTTGGACAGTTGGCCAGAAGGGATTAGCAGCGGCTCGTTCGCTAGGTTTCACATCTCCTTCTCTACTCCAACCTCCAATAATTTCAATCACTGGAGTAGCATATTTTTCGCCTGTTGTTGCTAATGCCAAAGCTACTGCCGCTTCGATATTCAGCAACCCTGCACCGGTTTCGCTATCCCAATCTGTTGTCTTCAAATCCGTTGCAGTCTGCTTCAGAATTTCAATCACTTGACGGAAGCTCAAAGCTGGATTTGCCGCCCACACTTGCGACGCTGCACCGGTGACTTTTGCCGTGGCTGCGGAAGTCCCTGCCATGAAGCCAACTCCATCTCCAACTGTTGATAATTGTGGATTGTCAACAGTTCCTCCAGGAGCTACGATATCTAAACCTTGACCGTAGCTGGAATAATTTGTGCGATCGTAAGCTTTAGAAAGTGCAATTTCATCATTAATTCGTTCCGCAGCACCAACAGTAATGATGTTGTCAAATTCTTGGGAAGCTTGACCCAAGGCAGACATTACGCCACCGTCGTTGCCAGCCGCGACTACCATCATTACTCCATTTTGACGAGCATATTCGATCGCACTTCTTTCCTCCGGCGTAAATTCATAGCGAGTAGTTGTCGTACCGTCGGGATTAACTTGAGTAAGATCCATGCTCAAATTAATGACTGCATTCTTTTTCCCGGAAGCTTTGACAAAATCAACATATTCAACTAATGAATCTGCCCATTTTCCAGAACCGATCGCCCTTCCAGCCCAAATAGGTGCTTTTTCATTAATGCCGTCAATACCGATACCGTTGTTTTGAGTAGCGGCAATAATTCCTAAAACATGAGTGCCGTGTTCGTTGCCTTTACCAGGTTCCAATCTGGGGTCAGCATCGCCATCTACCCTGTCTTGTCCCCAAGTAATTCGCGAGTAGTCAATATCAGGATTGTTGCCAGCAAATCCCGTGTCAATGACTCCGATTATAGGTTGATCGGCAGCAGGAAAATCGAATTGTGCTGTCTCAATCGACGGTAATGGTGGCTGGATGGGCGGTATGGTTAGTCGATCGACCGTCTCTTCTAGGCGATCGACTACAGCCACAATATTATCGGAAACAGTAGTTGATTCATTGAAAGTCATCAACTTTTGAGTCACGCTTTCCAAACGGGCAATCAAAGTCTCATTGCTGCTATTCCCACCCGGATCGTCGGCACTTCCCAAGTTAGTCAAACTTTGTTTCATGCTTTCCAATCGCGCTATCAAATTGGCCGAAATAGAATAATCTACTTCAGAACCCGTGGGAAAAACATCAATAGATGGCTGGGGATTTTCAACAGTAGCGGAATCATCCTCAGTTGATTCATCAACTATCGGCAAACTCGGCAAAGACTCTTTTGGAATCACCACATCACTAACAGCCGGAGTCTCGGCAATTATTTCCTTCGTCTGCGACTCTTCATTCTTGTTAGCAGTTGTCACTGCCAGACTTTCCAAATCAGTCTCTTGCAGCGGCAGTGAAGGCTTAACTTCGGCAGTATCTTGACTGTCAACAGTCGCTGTTGGCTGACTTTCCTTCACCGTTGAATCAAAACTACTTTCAGGAAAAGTAACTGTGGATATTTCAGCTTTATCAGTCTCTTTCAACGGCAATGACGGCTGCTTATTTTCTGCATTTTCTTTACTTTCAACCGCCGTTGTTGGCTGACTTTCCTTGACCGACTCTACAGGATTTTCTGCTACAACAACTTTACTATTTTCTGTTTTCTGTACGTCAGTTACTAAATCCGGCTTCGATTCCTCTTTCGCCTTGCTTTCCGCTGGCAAAACTTCCTGTTTCGTCTCTACCTTTGTCAGACTTTCCCCTGGCAAAACTTCCGGTTGAGTCTCTACTTTTGCCTGACTTCCCGGTGGCAAAATTTCCGGTTTAGTTTCTACATTATCCGTTGGTGTCGTCGCAGCAACTTCCGTCTCAGCAGTAGATTTTGCTGGCAAAGTTGACGTTGCTGGTGTTTCGGTAACTTCGTCTTTTACCTCGGTTGCCGCTGCGGGAACAGGCATTTTTTCAACTGGTAATTTTTCCGTCGAATCCGCCACAGTATCTTGGCTAGCAGTGGGTGTAGTTGTCGCACCTGCCGTTGGC
>NZ_JAUBSX010000119.1:6708-8115 GCF_036704885.1 Microcoleus sp. F4-D5
TTTGTATCTACTTTGTCGGTTGTTTCAACCTGAGTCGAATCACCAGAATTATTCGCAGTATCTTTGACTTCTTCCTCCATCGTCACCGCTGGAGTAGGCTTTGTATCTACTTTGTCGGTTGTTTCAACCTGAGTCGAATCACCAGAATTATTCGCAGTATCTTTGACTTCTTCCTCAGCCGTCACCGCTGGAGTAGTAGGCTTTGCATCTACTTTGTCGGCTGTTTCAACTTGGGCTGCATCAGTAGTATTTTCGTCGGTAGTAGTGGCAGGCGCTGGAGTTGTGGGAGTATCTATATCTGAAGTTGATGGATTCAGAATTTCCGTTTCTAACTCATCAACTAAATCGGATAGTTCAGCATCTACATTTGGTTTTGGTTCCGGGGTAATGTAAGGTTTCGCATAAGCAATAAGTGCCTTGCCTAAATCAGTTTTCCGCCACTCTTTATCCGGGTCAATCACACTATCCACCAAAGCAGTTGTTGCCGTCGCACCCCGCACTTGGAAAATGATATCGTTGTAATCCCTGTCACTCCCTACATCTAACCGCATATCCTCCATGATAAAGGTATTACCTTCCCCCGTCAGATCCGCAATTTGACCAAAGTGAAATCCCTCCACAGGATTCGCCATTGCCATAGAAAATAAAGGACGTTGAGCGCCGCCAACAGTCGGATTATCGTAAACGAATTTGACACTACCGTTGGGTACCAACATCACCCCATATTTACCCCCAGCAGTTACGGCAAAATTCTTGACTCCTAAGTAGACTCCTTCGTTGGCATTACTCTCTCCTAACAAACCGGAAAACCGCGCACCTTCTGTAGCATCATTAATGACTACATGACCTTTCACAGAGTTACTTAAAGAACGCGCTGCTACTTCTTTAATAAATGCTTCAGAACCTGGTTCAAATTTATCTAAATCGTCTAAGCTGAAAATAGCTAACTCACCTTGAAAGATCCCACCATCAAATATGTAGTCTACACGGATGCGACCAGTTTCATCGGTAGTAAAGACCCCCGATGTAAAGGGAAAAACTAACTTTTTCTCCGTAGTCGGTTCTGGTTCTTTTTTTGTTTCAGTTGTTGCTACGGTAGTAGTGGTATTCTCTTTCTCGGTTTCTTCCCCGTTGCTAGTGTCAGTATTTGTTTCGTCCCCTGGCTTGCTGGCATCTGGGGAAATAGCAACTAAAGTCTCGCCTATTTTTGGTTCTTGAGGGGCAACTGTTTCGCCTCCAACTGTATCTGTTTTGGCGGCGGCTGTGCTATTTGGATTGTTTGTGGCAGCAGTTTCGCTGGGTTCTTCGGCGGTTGAAATTGCCGAATCGGTTGGTAGTTTGTCTGATGCGATTTCCCCCGCTGATGCAGTCTCTTCATTTGGCAGTTCTTCGCTAGCTGATTCACTC
>NZ_JAUBSX010000119.1:8215-15550 GCF_036704885.1 Microcoleus sp. F4-D5
GCTGCGACAGGTGGTTCCGGTTCAGATGTGAGAGTTGTTTCGGAGTCTGTAGTGACTGGTTTGTCGGTAGTTGTTGAGGTTATTTCTGTGGCTGATTCACTCGCTGCGACAGGTGGTTCCGGTTCAGATGTGAGAGTTGTTTCGGAGTCTGTAGTGACTGGTTTGTCGGTAGTTGTTGATGTTGTTTCTGCCGCAGATTCAGTCGTTGCTAGAGGTTTTTCCGGTTCAGATGTGAAAGTTGTTTCAGAGTCTGTAGTGACTGGTTTGTCGGTAGTTGTTGATGTTGTTTCTGCGGTGACAGTCTTTTCATCAACAGGAGTTCCTGTAATTACATCTTTGTTTGCAGTGGGTTTTTCCGAAGTTGCGGCGCTGTTTGAGGGAAGTGGAGAATCTGATTGTGCACCGATGAGGGTGTCTGCGTCGGATGATTTTTGAGTGCTAGTTGGTGCTAAATTCAGCGTGTATTTGATGTCGCCGGTGATTTGCAAAACTTTGACTGAATAGTCTCCAGCTACTAAGCTGTCAGCGCTAATTGTTTCTGTCGCATTTCCCGGGTTGGTGGAACTGTAAAGTGTGGCGCCACTAGAGTTTAATAAAAATATGTCGGCATTCCCGTTCAAACCGTCGATCGACAATTGGAAACTTCCCGGACTGTTGATGCTAAATTTGTACAGGTCGTAGATATTTGTAGCGCCAACACTACCTGTGTAGCTTGTGCTGCCAGTCAATGCCCCGATGTTAAGTTCAGTCATACTACCCCTGAAAAATAGTTGCTTGAAAGCGCTGTTAATTATCTATCTGGGGGAACTTGAGGTTTTTATGCGAATCGCGGGAAATCGTTACATAAGTTTATATTTGGGTTGGCTTATCGCCCAAAATTTGCAATCTACCCGCATTTAATTTACTGGTTATTTTGCTGAAAACTCTTGTGGAGTGGGCATCCTGCCCGCCCGAAAGGTGCAATTTAAATACAGAAAAGCTTAGTTGCACTTGATTGCGGAAAGACCAAAGTGCGTGAATGTCAACAGTCACACGCCACCAGTCAAAGATTTCTCGCCCTCACGCATCCTACAAGTGCGATCGCCCGCAATCGATCGCCCCAGACGATCCCTTATCCCCTACAATAAACAAGCAATTATTATATTTTGAGTTATCCTGTGAGTCCTACTGCCGAAGTCAGCAATACCCTAAATGCGGGCGCTCTACCAACAGTTACCGCTACCGCAGCCCGCCGCGCTGTTTTTCCCTTCACTGCAATTGTTGGCCAGGAGGAGATGAAACTGGCGCTGCTGTTGAATGTCATCGATCCCAAAATTGGCGGGGTGATGATTATGGGCGATCGAGGTACTGGTAAATCTACCACAATCCGCGCCCTCACTGACTTGCTGCCAGAAATTGAGGTGGTGGCTGACGATCCTTTTAACAGTCATCCCACCGATCCGGATTTGATGAGTGATGAGGTGCGCGATCGCACTTTATCTCAAACTGACATTAAAATCGCCCGCAAAAAAGTTCAAATGGTAGACTTGCCTCTGGGCGCTACCGAAGACCGAGTTTGCGGTACGATCGACATCGAGAAAGCTTTGTCGGAAGGTGTTAAAGCTTTTGAACCCGGGCTTTTAGCTAAAGCTAACCGCGGCATTCTTTACGTTGATGAGGTCAATTTGCTCGACGATCATTTAGTCGATGTTTTGCTCGACTCGGCCGCCAGCGGTTGGAATACTGTTGAAAGAGAAGGCATTTCGATCCGCCACCCGGCTAAGTTTATTTTAATCGGTTCCGGCAACCCAGAAGAAGGAGAATTGCGGCCGCAGTTGCTCGACAGATTCGGGATGCACGCAGAAATTCGGACTGTGAAAGACCCGAATTTAAGAGTGGAAATTGTCGAACAGCGATCGAGCTTTGACCAAAATCCGGCGGAGTTTCTCGCGAAATATCAGCACGAACAAGATGAGATGCAGCAGAAGTTGGTGGAAGCTCAGGAAAGATTAAAATCGGTAACTATCGATCGAGAGTTGCGGGTAAAAATCTCCCAAGTTTGCGCTGAATTGGACGTAGACGGGCTGCGGGGCGATTTGGTGACAAATCGGGCTGCGAAAGCTTTCACGGCTTTGGAGTGCCGCACGGAGGTGACTGTGGACGATATTCGCCGGGTGATGACTCTGTGTTTGCGGCACCGGTTGCGGAAAGACCCGCTAGAATCAATAGATTCGGGGTATAAAGTGACCAAAGTGTTCGATCGAGTATTCGGCCTAGAAACAACTGAGGGGTAATTGGTAATTGGTAATTGGTAATTGGTAATTGGTGGTGATGAAACATTCCCGAAATTTTCATACCTTATTCCCCATTCCCAATTACTAATTCTGGCAATGGAAAAACGAATTTTAGGATTAGATCCGGGCTTGGCCCATCTCGGATACGGGGCAATTTCCTGTCAAATTGTTCCCGGCCAACAAGATAAAAACAGCGTTTCCCTGATTGATTGCGGCGTCATACAAACAACGCCAAAACAGGAAATGGGACAGCGGTTGAAAACAATTTACGACGATTTGCACGAGGTAATTGAACAGATTAAACCAGATCTAGCAATTGCCGAAAAACTGTTCTTTTACAAGATGGGAAATACCATACTTGTAGCCCAAGCGCGGGGGGTTTTGACGCTAGTATTGGCGCAGCGTGGAGTGCCGCTGTTCGAGTTTACGCCGGCTCAAATTAAGCAAGCTTTGACCGGGCGCGGTAATGCGGATAAATCTGAAGTGCAACAGGCTGTGGCGCGGGAGTTGGAGTTGGGTTACATTCCGAAACCCGACGATGCAGCGGATGCTTTGGCGGTGGCTTTGACTGGTTGGTACGATGATGATATTTGTCCGAAGAAAATACAGTTGGAAACAGGAAAAATTTGAGGCAATATCAAATCATCGGCAAATTAAGAACAAATCCGGGCAAGACATCTTCTCCCGATAAACTAACCGGAAATTGTACAATCTCTACCTCGCGAGAAGCGCGATAAATTTCCACTTGTTCGTCTTGAGGATTAATCAACCAACCCAAGCGCAAGCCACTGTTGAGATATTCCTGCATTTTCTCTTGAAGCTGCCGCAGCGGGTCTGTGCGCGAGCGCAATTCAATGACAAAATCAGGACAAATCGGCGGAAATTTCTCTTGTTCTTCTGCTGTTAAAGCCGACCATCTTTCCAAGCTAACCCAAGCCGCGTCTGGAGAGCGATCGCCATTATTTGGCAAGCGAAAAATTGTGGAAGAACTAAACACTCTCCCTAGCTGCGTTTGTTGATTCCACATCCAAACCAAGCCAATTAAATCCGCTTCTCGATTGCCGCTGACTCCGCCTACTGGTGACATAATGATAATTTCTCCTTTAGCTGTCCGTTCAAATTGCCAATCTCGATTCATCTGGCATAAACGGTAAAACTGTTCGTCTGTTAGTTCGACAGTATCTAAGTTTAAAGTAACGGTTGTCATTTTTCCTAACTCCCTAGAAATATGAGTCCTGCAAACAAATTTTAGCGCCACTTTTTGTCAATGACGGACGAAAATAATCTAATTTAACATCAGGCTTATGCAAGAGCACTTAAGCTTTCAAAGGGGTTTAAACCACAGGCAGACTAGGGTGGAAATGCCAGATACAGATCGTCGAATTTAACATAAGTCCTCTGCAAGAATACTTAAGCTTTGACACCTGTTTAAACTCCAGGCCGACTATTGCAAAGTGCAAAATTTTAGTTAAAAATGTAATTAAGTTCGATCGCCCAATTCCACCCTCAATCAAAAAAATGCTATAATATCAACTTTAATTGCTAAGCTGCTCCCGCCAGCAGAAAACACAGGAAAATAATATGGTGATTATTACCTCACAAGAAATTGCCCAATTTCGCTCGCAATTAGCGGAATATCCCCAAGCCCTAAAAGCCTTAGACGAAATCGAAGATTGCGAAGGTGACATCGAAGATGCAGCGATATCTCTAGCCATTCAAGCCGGACAAGAACCTAATATATCTGAAAATTGGTTGGATGGATTGGCCAAAAGATGTCGCGTTGCTATCTGCAAATCAGAGATTAAAGAAGAGTTGACAAACGGACAATTAAATGCAGCCTTTAGAGATTTAGTGGCCGCAAAAATTTGCCCGGATATTTTGGTGACTTCAGTGATTATTTATGTGTTTAAAACTGGGGTGAATGATTTTTGCGAGCCTCTCGAATATCAACTGTAAAACCATCGATGCAGTTAAGGTAGCCCCCATTTTATAACACATTATACTAAATCTGGGTTAAAAAATCCCGTTGATTCTCAGTCCGCGAAGGCGCGTGGCTGCGCGCCAGCGCTTAAGCGGACGAAAGTCTGACTGTTGAGCGATTTTAATCGCCCAATATTAGGGATTTTTAACCCAGATTTGGTATAAAACATGATATCCCGAGGCGAGATCGCAACTCTTCTCTAACCCTTTGCATTACTGTAACCAGCCGACCTCAAATCCGGCGACAAACCCAAAGATTTCCCCAGCAAACGAGCAAGTTGCACTAAAAAATTAGCAGTATCTTCGTCACCTTCGCGGGCCATTGAAGCCGATATCTGGATTAGCATTTGCACAAATCCCGCATCAATTAAATCGGAACAGGAACTCAAAACCTCTGGTTCTTGGCCGTTGGGGCAAGTAAGCACTCGCTCGATTAAGTTCAAATAAGCCTCTTGGCGTTCAGGATTCATTTTGGGAGGATTTGTACAGTAAATAATTTATTATTACGTTTAATTCAGTCGTGTCAATCAGGCGATCGAATAAGCGATCCCCGTTTTTCCTCTAGGAACTCCATTCAGTCGGGAATAGACAGAAGCTTAAAGAAAATCTTAAGTTTCTCAACGCTAGTTTAGTCGAGCTAAGATACTCTTCCCCGCACCCTACTATTACGGGACTCAGGAATATACAAAATGAAAATAGGAATATTTTTAGGAAATCTCGGAAATCCCGCCATCTACTATCCCAAACTTGCGACAATTACCGGCGGAGTAGCGGCGAGCATTTTTCTTTGCCAATTATTACAATGGCAATCACAACCGTCCAACTCCGGCGAATCGGTGAAAACCAACAGCAGCGAGATTGAAAAAGCCACCGGTTTAAATAGCGAAGAACAAGAACTCGCAAGACGCCTGCTCAAAGAGCGATCGCTCCTGAAAGAAAAATCGACAACTCCCAACACCGACACCATTGAAATCTGGGCGGACATTGATGCTTTCGAGGAAAAAATTAATAACTTTTGGACACCGAATTCGGGAGATATTATCACACAGACAAGCCGCGAAATCCACAATCACCCTGTTGAAATCTTCCCCGAAACATCACCTCCAAATCATGCAGTTAAAATCGACAAATATTTCGGGCAACCCCGCCAGCAAATAGCCGTTGCTGTCACCCCAAATTACCGATTTAGCGGCCCTTGGAACTCCCAAGAACAACTGCACAATTTTCAGCGAGCCTTAGAAGCATATGCTAAAGAGCGTAATTTAGGATTCGGCAATCCTTCTGGATGGGCATTTAAAATTATTGACAGCATGACAAAAGGCTTAACCTCGCCTTTTTGGGAGGAATTTATCGCCGGAATCCCTTTAGGAGAAAGTCAGAAAGTCAAGCGGGACTGGGAAATCGAGCCGGAAGTGCCTTATCCTGCTTTTGAAGAAGAGCGAATTCAGTATTACGTCCACAAAGGCGAACCGCTAGAAGCTGCAGTATCTAAAGCCCGTGCTGACTTGAGAAACCCTGTTTTGGGCAAGGATTTGTGGGAGGGATTTTTGCGAAAGTGCGATCGGCTTGCTGACGATGCAATCAAAGCCAAAAACCAAGGCATTGACACACCATATCTGCCCTCTTCCTTCAACGAAAAACCGCAAATTACCAAGGATAGCGTAATGCGGAAATTAGGGGCGATCGCGCCGCAATTAGCCCTCAATCAATCCACATCTGAGCCGATTCCAGCACTGCCGAAACTTGCTGAAACAGCATCGCCAACTCCCGCCGAAATTCCCAGTATTTCCTCTTTGCAAAAAGCTTACCAAACACCTCTCGGTCGAAGTATAGTAGAAAAACAAATAGCTGCAAATCCCGACTGGGGGTACGAAATAGTAGACGGTGAAATAGTCGAATCCATTCCTTTTTAGGAGGCGGATATGAAACGAATTAGCGATATCAATCCCCTGGGGGAAGAGCGAGCAAATCCTTCAGAGGAAGAGAGAGAAAAAATGCGGCGGGAAAGGTTGCAGCGAGAAAGAGATGAAGGATATCAAAAGTTAGTTGAACTCTGCAATTTTGGCGAATATGACATGGCAAAACAGCTTGCCAACCGCAACTATAATTGGGGTTATGAAATAGTGGGTCATATTGTGATGGAGAGGATAGATGGCGATCGTCTTCAATAAGGTATGGTGCGTCGCTATGAGATTTTCGATCTGATTTAAATATCTTCGATGGCGACGCACCATACAACTTGATATGTTGTGGAACGAGCCGAAAAGCCTGTTCCTAAGAATGGTGCAAATTGACTACCGCAATGTCTATGTCATAATTATAACTAAAACTTAAATAACTATCAAACTATGACAACTATTAATGCCAAAAACCTAACATTAGCAGAAGTACACCGTCTGTTCGGCTTTCAAAAGCAGTACACTAACTCGTTTACCTCTCTGTTATCCCTTGAAGATATAACAGAACACGAACAGCAGGAACTTATACAGATTAGGGATGACTTCGATGACTACATTTCAACGGATAGAGTTTCTGAAGGGTTGGTAAAAGCTCTGACTACCTTTCCCTTAATGCGATTGGCTGGCTTCTACCGTCGCCCGATTAAAATTAGTTTAGAACAAGACATCACCGAAATTAGCATTGAAGATGAAGATACTATCATTAAAGGACGGTTTGATATCTTAGCTGTCAACAGGATCAAACCCATCAGAAGCGATACATATTTTTTGGTTTTGGTGATTGAAAGTAAAAATTCTGGAATCAACGCATTGATAGGTTTATCCCAATTGCTAACCTATGCTTATCAAAATTTAAAGTATCAAGACACAATCTGGGGTTTGACAACAAACGGAATGCACTATCAGTTCGTCAATATTCAGGGTGGCAATAATCCAACTTATCAGCTAATGCCTTTGCTAAATCTGATGGAACCCGAACCTTCAATTTTGTTGCTGCAAGTTTTAAAAGCTATTTGCAAGCTGTGAAAAATGAAGCATAAATTTTCTCTATAGCGATCCTAAATGATTTTCTATGTACAATATTGATGAATTTTGGGAAAATCAAATTTATGTTCCTTAGTGAA
>NZ_JAUBSX010000120.1:0-15514 GCF_036704885.1 Microcoleus sp. F4-D5
GCTGAAGATCCTGAGTTTGAAACGTTCTACACTAAGAACATTCTGCTTAACGAAGGCATTCGTGCTTGGATGGCTCCGACTGACCAACCCCACGAAAACTTCATCTTCCCTGAAGAAGTTCTGCCTCGCGGTAACGCTCTGTAATCAGCGCGAAATATCAAAATTTCCAACATTTTAAAAGGGTAAGATAAAGCTGTTTAGGCTTTACCCTTAATGCTTAAAAAGCTCCCGCCACCAGGCAGGAGCTTTTTGTTTCCAGGATTCGATCGAATTAGCGCCCTAAACAAAGTTGATTTTGTACAAAAACCAACTTTGCCTGTAGCTAGAACAACCTGTTTTTTTTTATATCTGGTGGACTCTCCTATCTGGCAAGAAATCGAGTGGCCTTTCCCCGCCGCCAGAGTTGCAATGCACCTGATAACAGCACAGCCCGGATTTTGAATAAAATACAGACAAATGGCTGAAACTGCGATCGCCCGATTGCTGTAGAGATCGATCGAAAACCTGGCTGCGGCAGTAATTTGCCCTCCTATTGCAAAAATCTCACTTTGCATCCCCCCACTTCTAATTCCTTGTGTTATTCTAATAATCGTGAATACTAGAACGATACTCACAACGCAAGTTCTTCTGGTAACGCTGGCAATGACTAGCGCACAAATCATCACCTCAAATCTTGTATTTAGGTGATGTGCGTTCAAATATGAAGCCATTTAGCTAAACCTGGAGGTGATGCCCATGATAGAAAGTAGTAAACGCATGGGTCATCAGATTGGAAACTACCGGCTGTGCGCCGGGGCCGCTCACTAGCAGTCAGCCGTCGTTTCCAACGGGAAACGACTTCCACGGGGAACCAGGCTGAGCTAGGGATTCTCCCGGCAGTCAGGTTCTAATCTGAAGACCCGCTAGACCGCTCTCACCTCAAATAGTGTTAAATCTTGAGTATTAAAACTTGAGCCTCAACACTATTGGTGAGAGCGGATAGTTTTTGGTAGGATTTTCCGCAGGTGGGCTGTGAATCTGCCATTGCTAATCCCAAAGTAAAAGAAATTATGGCTGACCTACTTAACGGTACTGAAATTCAAGAGCGCGCCACTCAATTGTCAGGCTGGACGGTTGAAGGCAAACAACTGCGGTGTACCCGTTCATTTAAAGATTTTATCGAAGCGATCGCCTTTGTGAATAAGTTGGTCGCCCCGTCAGAAGCCGCAGGACATCACCCCGACATAGAAATCTCCTATAACAAAGTTACAGTTAACTTGACAACCCACGATGCCGGAGGCTTAACTGAGAAAGACTTTGCGCTAGCCCAAGAGATTTCTGCGCTAGAAGATTGAAAGAGTGCCAGTTGACCCAACAAGAGCTCTCCATCTAGCCACAGTCCCCGATCGCGGAAAGCTCGCAAATAAAAAATCGACTTGGGGTTAAAATCGGTTGTGAAAAAGTAGAGAGGCCAAAAGTTCAATGTATAAAAGGCTATTCCCCATCATCCGACCATGATCGTATTTGAAAAGCCAGAGTTCAAGAACGAGTCTGCAGCAGCAGAAAAAACCGATCTGATAGAAAAGCTTTTAGATATTGGCGCGGCTCTGTCGAGCGCCCAAGATTTGGGCGACTTGTTAAACTTAATTTTATCCAAAAGTAGGGAAATTACCTACAGCGATGCTGGCAGCGTTTACTTAGTAGATCACAGCGACGAAACATCTAAGCTGCTATTCAAGGTAGCCCAAAACGCTTCTCAACCCAGACTGTCGTTTAAGGAGTTTGCTCTGCCGCTGACAGACAAAAGTTTGGCGGGATACGTGGCAATTACAGGTCAAAGTTTGAACCTGTCGGATGCCTACGACTTACCCCCGGGCGTACCCTACCAGCTAGATACCAGTTTTGACAGGGATATTAATTACCGCACTTGCTCGGTAATGGTGCTGCCGATGCAAAACCGACAGGGCGAGACAATAGGCGTACTGCAACTGATCAACCGCAAAACAAAAGCAGATGCGGTGCTGACTGCCGAGAATGCCTGGGAATCGACGCAGCAGTATTCGGAGTGGGAAGAAAGGATAGTTCGATCGCTCGCTTCTCAAGCAGCAATCTCGATCGAGCGCAATCAACTCCAAGAAAGCATAGAACATTTGTTCGAGGGCTTCGTCAAAGCCTCGGTGCAAGTCATAGAAGCCAGAGACCCCTGTACCTACGGCCATTCAGAACGAGTAGCAGCCCTCACAGTACGCCTGTCAGAAGAAGTAAACACCGTCAGCAGCGGAGGACTGCGCTCTATTTACTTTAACAACCGCCAAATTCAAGAACTTCGCTACGCCGCCCTGCTGCACGATTTTGGCAAAATAGGAGTCCCCGAAGCAGTTTTGACCAAACAGAAAAAGCTCTACCCCGCACAGCTAGAAATCATTCGCCACCGCTTTGGCTTAGCTCAGCGGACGATGGAAATGGAATGCGTCCAGTCTAAATATAAATACTTGCTGGAGCATTCGGCCTACCGAAAACACCCGAGCCAGGAGCCAGAGTGCGCTCAATGCCAGGAAATCGAACAGCTAGACACTAAGCTAGCAGAGGCGAAAACCAGATTAGCAGAATACTGGGAAGTGCTGCTAGAGGCAAACGAGCCTCACATTTTGGCAGCAGAACCCCTAGCTCAACTGCGAGAGATTTCTCGACAAACTTACAGAGATATAGATGGGGCAAAGAAACCCCTGCTGAACCCAGACGAGATCTTGCAATTGATGGTGTCGAGGGGCAACCTGACGCCGGAAGAACGATCGGCAATAGAATTTCACGTAACTCACACTTACGAGTTTCTGAAACAAATTCCTTGGACAAAGGATTTAAAAAATGTTCCAGACATTGCCTACGGACATCACGAAAAACTCGACGGCACAGGCTATCCGCAAGGCCTAAACAAGTCCGAAATTCCAATTCAAGCGCAATTGATGACGATCGCCGATATTTACGACGCCCTGACAGCAGGCGATCGACCCTACAAGCGAGCTCTGCGAACAGAGGCAGCGATGAAAATTTTGCGGCAAGAAGCTGCTCACAATAAAATAAACGCCGATTTGTTAGAACTGTTCGATCACCGCCAAGTCTTTAGCGTTCTCGGACACAGCTTGGATGTTAAAGTCGAATCAGCCTAGACGAGTCGGGCGTGCTGTGCTAAAAAGTAAATAGGCAATCGGGTGCTGTCTAGTGTCAGCAGTCAAATCAATCCACAGCCCAAGCTGGGTATGGTTTTGACGCCGTTGAGTAAAGGTTTAAAAACAGGCTTTATGCAGCCGTCAGTCACATCTATATACTCGGTCAGCCCAAAAGAATCCAAAGAAAAAGTGAATTTTAGGTCTCTTTTTAGAGTATGCTAGTTGAGCAACGACTGACCACATAGAAGACTAGAAAAGTTTCTCTGTAATCGGTGTGAGGATGAGAGTGAATATGTCGAAATTTTTGTGGAGTTACTTACTAATCAGCCCAGCAGTCTTAGGAGCTACCCTAGTAGTTTCTTCGAGCGCGATGGCAGCAGACGCTCAGCAGGCTGCTGATGCGGTCAATCCCGCTGTCGCCAAAGCTGAAACCGCTGAAACCTCCGAAGCGAAACTAAATGCTTTAGCTGCTGTTTCCGAAACAACTGCAGCCTCCGCTGAAACCTCCGAAGCGAAACTAAATGCTTTAGCTGCTGTTTCCGAAACAACTGCAGCCTCCGAGCCAGTAGAAGAAATTTCCCAAGTCGCTGGCAACGAAACCCAGGCAGCGATGGCAGATGTAGCCACGGCTGCACCTGAAAGTGCGATCGTCGGAGCCAACACAGCCCCTGCTGAGGCAAATCCCCAAGCGGCATCACAACCTACAAGTGAATCTTTAGCCGCAGTTGAGCAAACAGTCGCTCAACCAGTAGAAAATTCTGCCGCGGCAGCCCAACTAGAAATTCCAGCCCCGGCAGCTACCGCTCTCCCAGAGCAAATCGGTGCAGTTCAATTAGAAACTCCAGCCCCCGTAGTGGCAGAGTCGGCAGAACAAAGTTTGCCACAACCGGCTGAATCTTTAGCCCAAACTGCCACACCACAAGAGCAAAACCCAGCCGCCACATTAGAACAGCTCAACGAGTACAGCAGCGAAGGTGCTGCCGGCGGCGAAACTCAAGGTCAAGTTACCTCAGTATCTCAACTTTCCGACGTGCGGCCCACAGACTGGGCATTCCAAGCACTGCAATCCCTAGTCGAGCGCTACGGTTGTATTGCCGGGTATCCCGACGGCACCTTCCGCGGCAACCGCGCCATGACCCGCTACGAATTCGCAGCCGGTTTAAATGCTTGCTTAGACAAGGTTAGCGAGCTAATTAGAGGCGGCACTGGCAACTTCGCCACCAAAGAAGACTTGGCAGCCCTCCAACGGCTCCAAGAAGAATTTGCAGCGGAACTGGCAACCCTGCGCGGCCGCGTCGATGCTTTGGAAGCTCGGACAGCCGAACTCGAAGCCAACCAATTCTCAACTACTACCAAGCTGACTGGGGAAGCCATTTTTGCCCTCAGTGACGACTTTGGCGGCAACGTTGGGTTGTTTGGTCGAGACGAAAGAAGAGTCGGCAGCAACAATAACGAAGCTGTCTTCCAACAGCGGGTGCGTCTCAATTTAAATACGAGCTTCACCGGCAGAGACTTGTTGCTGACCAGGCTTCAAGTCGGCAACGGCCAAAACTTCAATCTTGGGGCTACCAGCGAAGGCACTCAAACTTGGAATGTTCTCGCCAGAACCGACAACGTTGTTGCGCTAGACACCTTGCTGTACAAGTTCCCCGTCGGTCCGCGACTGAACGTTACCCTTGCAGCCAACAATGTCGTTTGGGACGACTTTATCCCGACTGTCAACCCTTATTTTGAAGACTTTGACGGCGGCAACGGGTCATTGAGCGCCTTTGGACAGCGGAACCCGATTTATCGTTTAGGTGGCGGTGCAGGTATCGGCTTTGACTATGCCTTCGGTGGCAGGGGCTTGCTGGGCGGCGTGTTCGGCCCGACTTCTCTGTCATTTGGTTATTTGGCGTCAAATGCAGCGAGTCCGGCTAGGGGTGCAGGCTTGACGAACGGCGACTACACGGCGATGGGTCAGTTGACTTTTACCCCCGGACGCAACTTGCAAGTTGCTTTCAACTACAACCATGGTTACTTTAACCGAGGTAACTTTGGGTTTGACAACGGTTTCGGGGCCAGCGTCGCCGGCGGTTTCACCGGTACCGGCGTGGCTAATTCCATCAACGGTTTGACTGAAGGCCCTAACGCTCGCAAAGTTGTTAGCAACTCCTACGGCGCTCAGGCTTCGTTGCGGCTGAGCCCGAGGTTTATCCTTGGCGGCTGGGCTGGTTTAACCAATGCTCGGATCATCGGCACCGGTGATGCGAGAATTTGGAACTACGCTGTCACTTTGGCTTTGCCCGATTTAGGGAAAGAAGGCAACTTGCTGGGGATTGTGGTAGGTCGCGAGCCTTACTTGGATAAACTTGAAGCTGCAAGCAGTTTGCGGAGCTTCCGCAACGATGATTCGTATCACGTTGAAGGGTTTTACAAGTTTCAGCTCTCGGACAACATTTCTGTTACTCCGGGCGTGATTTGGGTAACTAATCCCAATCAAGATGACCGTAATGATGACATCATCATTGGTACTCTGAGAACTACTTTCACGTTCTAAGAGCGGGTTAGAGGAGGCAGGGAGGTTATACCCTCTCTGCTGGCCACTCTAAAGGCCAAGTTTAGCCCTGCCTAGCGCAGGGCTTTTTTGTTGGCGGGACGAAGGGTGCGCCAAGAATATATTAAAAATTAAAAATTATCAGTCATAAAGGCAGACAACCAATTTCTTGAGGTAAGACAGTGGTGGAAGCGGAGGGAGTCGAAACGAGAAGCTGGGTTGGTTGGGTTCAGATTGCTGATCGTTCCAAGGATGAAGTGATGAAAGTCGATTAAGTTCAGTGGAAAACCGGGGTATAATAAAAGGTAAAGTTAGGAGTTAGAGTTTGGAACTCAACATTGAGGAGAATTTTAAGATCTGACTTCGGAGTTGATAATTCTGGTATTGGAAGCAATTATGGTAGAACTCTCCTGTAAAAGCGAATACGCAATCTTAGCTTTGCTGGAGCTTGCCGATTGCTACGAAGAAGGCGAGCCTCTGCAAATTCGCCAGATAGCGGCTCAGCAAAATATTCCCGATCGATATTTAGAGCAGTTGCTCGCTACTATGAGACGCTGCGGGCTGATTCGCAGCCAGCGAGGAGCCAAGGGAGGTTATATCTTGGCGAGGGAACCCTGGAAAATTACACTCCTAGAAATTATCAACTGTCTCGAAGGCTCAGAGTTCGATCGCTCTGAAAAAGACTCGCCTGCTCAAACTGTAGAAAGTGCGGTGATTTGGGAAGTTTGGCAAGAAGCTCGATCGATTGCCAACTCGGTGTTGCAAAAATACACGCTACAGGATTTGTGCGAAAAGCGCAATGGCAGACGGCAGCTCGATATCATGTATTACATCTAGTTAGTATTGCCAACTAGGAATTAAGATTTACTTTCAACCACAAACTGACAAAGATTATGCGTATTGCTGGCGACATTACAGAATTGGTAGGGCGGACGCCTCTGGTGCAACTCAACCGCATTCCCCAAGCCGAAGGCTGCTTGGCTCGGATTGTGGTAAAACTCGAAGGCATGAATCCGGCAGCATCGGTGAAAGACCGCATCGGTGTCAATATGGTCAATCAAGCAGAGGCCGAAGGGCTGATTAGTCCAGGCAAAACGGTTTTAGTGGAACCGACTTCTGGCAATACCGGAATTGCTCTGGCAATGGTGGCAGCGGCTAAGGGCTACCAGTTGATTTTGACCATGCCGGATACGATGAGCACAGAACGCCGATCGATGCTGCGAGCTTACGGGGCCCAACTAGAACTGACTCCCGGAATTGAGGGCATGAGTGGCTGCATCCGCCGCGCTCAAGAGATTGTGGACAAAACTCCCAATGCCTATATGTTGCAGCAGTTTCGGAATCCAGCAAACCCCCAGGTTCACCGTTCGACAACGGCTGAGGAAATTTGGGAAGATACAGACGGCGAGGTGGATTTCCTGATTTCTGGAGTCGGCACTGGCGGTACGATTACGGGTGTCGCAGAGGTGATTAAGTCGCGGAAACCCGAGTTTAAGGCGATCGCCGTTGAGCCGGCCAATAGTCAGATACTGTCGGGCGGAAAGCCTGGGCCTCACAAAATTCAAGGTATCGGTGCTGGTTTTGTACCACCGGTGCTGAATGTGGATTCGATCGACGAAATTATAGTTGTTACCGATGACGAGGCGATCGCCTACGGCCGCCGCTTGGCCAGAGAAGAAGGACTTTTGTCCGGTATTTCCAGCGGTGCGGCACTATGTGCGGCAGTGAAAGTCGGCCAGCGCCCGGAAAATGCAGGGAAATTGATTGTGATGATTCAGCCTAGCTTCGGCGAACGCTATCTCAGCACTCCCTTGTTCCAAGATCCAGAACTCAATCTGGCGATGGCCCTCAACTAGGCTAGCCTCCGACCAAAGTCGCAGAAACTCACAGCAGGGCGTACACTGTACGCCCTGCTTGGCTTGGCTTTTTAGCTTAAAGAATTGCGATAGATTGTAGCTGCCTCGATCGCGATCGATGCCGAATTTCTCAAGGGGATTTTTTTTGAACGAACCGCTTTCGGCGCGTTAACTTCGCGATCGGTAAGCTGTCTTGTCGGGAAGGAAGCAGGTAACAATTGCTGGGATGAGGGCTATAGGAGTTCCCAATGTCGATCGGCTTACCACTTCCAAAGCCTCAATGTTTTTCTAAAATAGATTTATGATAAGTTGAAAACAGAGGTTTTTTACTTACAATCTTTGACATTTATATCATATAAATACTTAAAATTTTAGCAAAAAATGATATTTTTGTCAAGCACTTTTTCGCAGATTATTCAGATTTCAAGGAAATAACAGCGTGTCTTCAGTTATCAATCACTACAAAACCCTAAAAATTAGCCCAACAGCAACACAAGCGGAGATTAAACAAGCATACCGCCGTTTAGTCAAATTATTTCATCCAGACAGCCAGAGTTCCACAGCCGGTCACGAAGAGATTGTCCGCCTCAATGCAGCCTATGAAATATTAGGAGATGCCCAGCACAGACAATCATACGATCGCCAACTTTCCCAGCAAAACGAACCTCAATCACCCTGTGCACCAAACGTCAGCCGCCAGCAACAACAAACAGCAAGGGACGCCGACGAACAAATGGAACAGTGGCTGATTAAAGTATACAAACCAGTCAATAAAATGCTCAACAGCATCTTGAAGCCGCTTAAGAAAGAAATAGACGAATTGTCAGCAGATCCGTTTGATGACGAACTGATAGAAAAGTTTCAAATTTATATCGAAACCAGCCGCGACTTTCTCAAAAAAGCTCATAACTTTCTTAGATCGATGCCCAATCCATCTAATGTAGCCGGAGTGGCGGCCCATCTTTACTACTGTATCAATCAAGTCGGAGACGGCATAGAAGAATTGTATTTATTTACCCTCAATTATGACGATCGCCACTTGCACACCGGTCAAGAACTGTTTAGAATTGCCGCTAGACTGCGGCGGGAAGCACAGGATGAATTAAAATTTAAAAGTTAAAAAAGCAGATTGTTCCCTATTCCCTATTCCCTCTTCCTTCTTCCCTATTTTCACCCTGAGCGAAGCCGAAGGGCCTTCTTCCCTCTTCCTTCTTCCCTCTTCCTTCTTCCCTCTTCCTTCTTCCCTCTTCCTTCTGCCTTCTTCCTTCTTTCAAATTCCAAAAAGAACTTGAATTCGCTTGCGAATTTTAATAAAAGGAGTTTGTCCCAGAGAGTCGCCATCTAACAATCCCAAATCTCTCAAAGCTTGCTGGCGTTCCGACAATTTTTGAGCAATCTGATCGGCTAAATTGGGTTGTTCTCTTAAAAGTTTTTGCAAATCGTGGCGTTCCACCACAAACAAAATTGCATCTTCGCTAGTTTTAACAGTCGCGGTTCTCGGAGTTCCCAAAAGCAAAGATATTTCCCCAAAAAACTCGCCCTCGTGAAGCGTAGCAATATACTGATCGGCTTTTTGAGAAAGAACTTCCACAGTACCCGAAAGAATAATATAAAAAGAATCGCCAGGGTCATTTTCTTTACATACAACTTGTCCCGCTGGAAACAGTTGTCGGTAGCCGTATTCAATTAACTGTCGCAGTTCTAAATCCGTACACTGTTCAAAATAAGTTACTCGCCGCAACAAATCTCGCAGCGTCCAATTATTTGGGGATTTAGGCGCTGGATTTTTATGTTCAGAAACGGGGGGATTAGATTTGATGTCGGCTGAAGGTTTAGCATTCTGCGGAAAAACTTTGCCGTTGGAATTATCGTCTTTGTTAGGGTGAAAAAGTTTAGTTAACTCTTGCGGGTTTCGCAGCCACAAATCCCGCTGGGGAAAGGGAATTTCGATATTTCGGTGGCGCAATTCGTAATCTATTAAAAAATTGACCGCGCTTTTAATAGCATCGCTTTCCTGCGGCTGGTCAATCCAAACTAAAAGTTCAAAATTTAAAGCGTTATCTCCAAAACCGCGAAACCATACTTTAGGAGAAGGATGGGACAAGACATTCGATTCCATCCGCGCCGCAATTAACAGTGCTTCCGTAACTATTACTGGGTCCGATCCGTAAGCAACACCGACGGGGATGTGGATGCGGCATCTAGCGTCTTTGTAACTCCAGTTAATAATGTTAGTTTCGACAAATTTAATATTTGGTATAATTACAAATAGACCGTCAATAGTTTTAATGATAGTAGAGCGGATCGAAATTGTTTCTACTGTTCCTAAGAACTTGTCTATTTCAATAAAGTCTCCGACTCTAATGTGGTGCTCGAATAGCAGGGTGAGACCGCTGATAAAGTTGCTGGCGAGATTTTGCAAGCCGAAGCCAAAACCAATGCCGACAACCCCAGCCAAGACGGTGAGAGAAGTGAGGTTGATGCCGGCACTTTGCAGGACGAATATACAGCCAATACTTGCTAAAATATAGCTAATGATGGTGGAAATTGCTTCTCGACTGCCGCGATCCAATCCCATCCGAACTAGCACGCTGCGCTTGATTCCTTCGCTGATAATCTTAGCTACAATCAAGGCAAATATAGCTAAAATTATCAGTTTAACGATCGCGCTGATGGACAGATGAGCGTCCCCGATATAGAAGAGGGGGGTTGTTATCGCGCCAGAGAAATGTTCAAAAAAGCGATCGGCTCCTGCAGTAATCGAATTCATTAATATTTGGTAATGGGTAATTGGTGATTGGTAAGGAGTGATTAGTTTTGGCAGCAACTGAACCGCAAACTGCTAACGATGGCAGGGTCAAGACTAAAAAGTCGAAATTCCGGGCGCGCGCTGTTACAGGTGCGGGTCAGTGGCACTATCTCAAAGACTCGTAACTGATGGGTTAGCAACTGATGGCGAGAAACTGTTTTGTAGCGATATTTTCGGCCCGATATCTGTGTTGTGGCGTAAAATGGACCTGGCGGCTCGATCGAATAGCGACTTGTGGCCAATATCTGCAAAATTGGTAGAAATTCATTTACAGCACCCTCAAATAATCGAAAAATTCCAGCAAAAATTAGTTTATCCTTAAGAAGCGAGTCCTTTACAGAACTTAACAAGCTTACCCTAATTGACTTTTATGCAGTGCATCATCAATCGTCGGGCACAGTTTTCGGCGAGTCACCGGTACTGGCTGCCGGAGTTAAGCGAAGCCGAGAACTTTGAGCGGTTTGGCCCAACTGCCCGCGCACCCGGACACGGACACAATTACGTCCTTTACGTTTCCATGATAGGCGAACTCGACGAGTACGGCATGGTGCTCAACCTGTCTGATGTCAAGCACGTCATCAAGCGGGAAATTATCAAGGATCTCGATTTTTCCTTTCTCAACGAAGCGTGGCCGGAATTTGAGCAGACTCTGCCAACTACCGAAAACATAGCACGGCAAATTTGGCTGCGGCTAGCCCCTCATTTACCTGTAAGTAAAATTCAATTGTTTGAACATCCCGAACTTTGGGCTGAATATTTAGGAAACGGAATGGAAGCTTATCTAACTTTGTCCACTCATTTTAGCGCCGCCCATCGGTTGGCTCGTCCCGATTTGAGCTTTGAAGAAAACTCGGAAATTTACGGCAAATGTGCTCGTCCCAACGGTCACGGTCACAATTATCATTTAGAGGTGACTGTTAAAGGGGAAATTGATGCGCGGACCGGCATGATTGCTGATTTGGGAGCTTTGCAAAAAGCCGTTGACGATTATGTTGTTGAACCCTTCGATCACACTTTTTTGAATAAGGATATTGCTTATTTTGAGAACGTTGTGCCGACTGCGGAGAATATTGCTGTTCGGATCGGGCAATTGTTGCGATCGCCCGTTCGGGAATTGGGCGCAGAGTTGCACAAAATTAAGCTGATTGAAAGTCCGAATAATAGCTGTGAAATTTACGGCGCTGATTTAGAGGAAGTGGTAGCACAAAGTCAGCAGCCGGAAGCGGTTTTAGCTGCGGTTTAGAGTTAAAAATCGGGTAGGTTGGGGCGGGTTCACCCGGATAGTTGGCTAATTCTGCAGATTGGTGAAGCCACCCCTACCCGCCTCATGATGATTCCGAGGGTCATTCAACCGGATTAGGTGCGAGAATATATTCTTTCACCAAAGTTCCCCAGCCGTAATTACTGGCAGTTTTCCTGAAAAGTCAGACTCCGCGCGTATTTTGGAGATAGTAAGTCAGCATTCCTCATGTCAGCTATTTTAACTGCTGAGAGTATGAGGTCGATCGCCCGATCGCTGACAACCAAGCACCAATTTCTCCTAAATGAGTTGACGTTTATGCGCGTCTCAAATGTAGCTCTCTTGACTCTGGCTGCCCTCGCATCCCACAATTTAACTGCTAATACTAGCGCCAATCCTGCTGCACATCCTATTTCTCCTCAGACACCGCAGGCTAGCAACTTTGTTGATGCGGTAAATAATACTGAATCGCGTCGGGCTGAGTCAATTAGCGAGCCTGAGACGATCGCCCACGAACAATTTTCCTCAAATACTACTGCATCGCGTCGGGCTGAGTCAATTAGCGAGTCTGAGACGATCGCCCACGAACAATTTTCCTCAAATACTACCGCATCGCGTCGGGCTGAGTCAATTAGCGAGCCTGAGACGATCGCCCACGAACAATTTTCCCCGCGAATTGCTGTACAATCGCCGACAGGTTTGCTGGTAGCGGCCGCTCAACCCGATTCATCTGCTGGTGCAAAAACCAAGGCGAATACTGCTGCTATATCCGGCGATGAACTAACAAAATCTTTACAAGAAACCTGGCTGGCTAAATTAATCCAAACCGGGGTTGAAAGCAATCCTCAAGTTCGCGAGGTTTTAGCTTTTATCTCCCCGTCTAGTGGCAGTGATGAATCTGGATACGGTTTTAATACTACCATAACTCTGCTCAATATTTTGCTAATTCTCGGTACTGTATTTCCACCAGTGACAATTGCCTTTTTTTGGATGATGCGACGGCTGGTAATCAAACACTTGGTTGCTGATGCCAATAAAAGATTGCAGGGCATTGGTGTATTGGAATCGGAACTGATAAATTCCAGCCAACTGACTCAAAAGTTGAGGGATGAATTAGAAGCGCAAATAGGTGCAGCTAAACAATCCATTGATTTTTTAACTAGAGAAACTGAACTTTCCAAATCTTCGGTCGAGCAAATTGAGACTCTCAAATCTCAATTTATCATGCACCTGCAAGTTTTGCTGAAAGAAGTTGACGAGAAAAAATCTCAAATTGTTCGAGAAATTTCCCAAGTTCCCGCAGTTGTTGCCAAAGAAGCTCTCAAAAGCGCACCTCAACCGGCATTAAACAATTCCCCAAATTCGCAAACTCCACCTGCTAGCGACGAAAATTTGATTGCTGACGATTATATCAAGCAAGCCGAAGGGCTTTATTTTCAAGGCAATTATGATGAGGCATTAGTCTGCTTGGAAAAAGCTGTTTTAGCTAATAAAAATTTGGATGAGGCTTGGTATTGGCGCGGAAATGTGTTAATCAGATTGCAGCGCCCGGAAGAAGCACTCGCCTGTTACGACCAAGCAATCTCGATTAAACCAGATAACTACGAATTGTGGTATAATAAAGCGCATTTGCTAGGCAAATTGCACAGGTACGAAGAGGCGATCGCCTGTTACGAGCGAGCCAGTTCGAGCGAATCCCGAAAATACGGTTGTTGGCACAGTATAGCGGCTTTGTTGGCTAAATTGCAGCATTACGAAGAAGCGATCGCCAGTTACGATCGCGCCCTCGCTATCAAAGCAACAGACAGCGAAATTTGGCACAACCGAGGCGCGATGCTGGCCAAAGTACAGCAGTACGCAGCAGCAGTCGAATCTTACGATCGCGCTCTGGCTTTCAATCCCAACAGATACGAAACTTGGTACAATCGAGGCAATATGCTGTGGAGACTGCTTCGCTACAGCGATGCTATTGATTCTTACGATCGGGCGATCTGCATCCGGCCGGATAAATACGAAGTTTGGTACAATAGAGCCGCTGTACTCGGAAAATTGCAGCGATATCAAGAATCGATCGAATCCTACGACAAAGCAATAGCCATCAAACCGCAGGATTTTGAAGTGTGGCACAACCGAGGTGCAGCTTTCGATAAACTGTCGCAGCACGAAGCAGCAATTGCATCTTACGAATCAGCAATTACCCTGAATCCGGAGTGCTACGAAGCTTGGTTTGCCAAAGGGGAATCTTTGGCAAAATTGCAGCGCAATGAAGAAGCGATCGCAGCTTATGAGAAAGCGATTGCTATTAAGCCTGACTCCTACGATGCTTGGCGTCATGTGGGGATAGCTTTGTCAGCATTAAAGCGGTATGAGGAAGCAATGGCAGCTTACGATCGAGCTATTGCCATCAAACCAGAAAATGCCGAAGCTTGGCGCGATCGCGGCGCAATTGTATCAGAATTAAAGCAGGATACAGACAAAGTTGATTCCGGGGAAAAAGAGACTTAAATTCACGGGAAATCCGGTTGTTAAAAATTCATAAGTGTCAGTAAAATCGGGAGGCTAACCCTATTTGTAAGTTGATAAATGATGAGAATATGTTGCCTGTATATCGAGATACACTTTGGCAGCGCCAATCAAATTTAGCTCTATAAATGGTTGAACATGAACCATATAAACAGTTATTTTCTAGTTTTGAGCAAACTTAATAGCTGGAATTAAAATGCTTTTTATATGAGGTATATCGTCAAAAAAAATATTTTTTTGCCGCTCTGTTTGGGGCGGTTTTTTTATGGTAAATTTAGGTAAGCTGCAAACAAGGAGAATAGTTATATGTCTGTTCAGCTTCAAAAACGGTTGTTTACAGTAAAAGAATATCATTTGATGACTGAGGCTGGTATTCTCTCCGAGGGCGATCGGGTGGAATTGATTGAAGGAGAGATTGTTAAAATGGCTGCAATTGGAACTCGTCATGCAAGTTGTGTGCGACGACTGATCCGCAGTTTTAGCGTGATTCCACAAAATCTTGCTATTTTGGGTGTCCAAGACCCTATCCAGTTGACTGAGCGCACTGAACCTCAACCGGATGTTGTATTGTTGGAACCTCGCGCTGACTACTACGCGACAGCCCATCCAGTACCGTCTGAAGTTTTGCTGCTAGTTGAAGTTTCAGATAGTACGGTTGATTATGACAGAGATGTGAAAGTATCGATTTACGCGCGATCGCTCATTCAGGAAGTTTGGCTGGTAGATTTAGTTGAAAATTGTTTGGAAGTTTACCGTCAGCCCGGCCCGAACGGCTATAGTTTAATGCTCAAGTTTTGGCGCGGTCAACAAGTTGCGCCGCTGGCTTTTCCCGATTTAGAAGTGAGCGTTGATTTTATATTGGGTTAGGGCGATCGCGCCACTCGTAAACATACTGCTATCTTACCTTACAATATATTTAACAGCCGAAATCAGCGCAAGTTCTATTAGGTGGGCAATCAAGTGCTGTCTTGCACTTATAGAGAATTTGTGGCTAATTGATAGCGAGAGGTTAGAGCTGAAACACAGGAATCTATAATCATAATTAACGCTACTTTTATGCAACACTTACTATTCCAAATTTCCTAAATAATTGGACGCAAATTTTAACCTATGCCTAACATTATCTGCGCTAGTAAGATTACGTATTTTTTGAGCAACTCCACTGAAATTCTCATCTTCTATAAGTAATTTATAGCGTTCTCCCAGTTGTTCGAGATTATTGATTTTGCCTTGTTCTAACCTGCGGGCAATAACCACCATTACAGCTTCAAAGTAAGTAGGTATCAATACTTTTTGAGGTTTAAAAGCTTTGTTACCAAGACCTTTATGCCCACATTCCGCACCCCAAACTGGCACATAGTCGGATTGAGGGGGTAAAAGTGAATCACCCGAGACAAGGGTGAG
>NZ_JAUBSX010000121.1:0-14871 GCF_036704885.1 Microcoleus sp. F4-D5
ACTAATTTCCTTGATGAATCGAATGCGAGGTGCTATCCCAGAGAGCACTGAATCCGAATATTTCTTATTTTCTTCTGCTTAGAGTGATGGAAGAGCGATATATACCCTGCGATAGCGGAATCTCCAAAACAAATTCAGCGCCCCGCCTCGGTGCAGAAAAGCAGGTTAGCTTCCCGCCGTGTTTTTGTACGATAATTGAGTGCGAAACAGACAAGCCCAGACCGGTGCCCGAACCTACAGGCTTAGTTGTAAAAAAGGGATCGAATACCCGAACGCGGACTGATTCACTCATTCCAACTCCGTTGTCTGCAATTGAGACGATCGCGCTAGTGCCTTTTACCTCTGTGCGAATCCGAATCGCAGGCGTTGGGCACTGTTGGTTGTCCAACTGTACCAGCGCATCGATCGCATTGCCTAGAATATTCACAAACACCTGATTGAGTTCTCCAGCAAAACACTCGACTAAAGGCAGGTTCCCGTATTCTTTAACAACCTGAATTTCTCTGCTCGCAATGCCGACCTGTTCGCCGCTATCATCTCCATCCCCCAGCTTTACCGCTCTCGTCAGGCGGTGCTGCAAAATCAGCAGCGTGCTCTCAATCCCTTCGTGAATGTCAACCCGTTTCATCTCGCTCTCTGCAAGGCGCGAAAAATTCCGCAAACCTATCACAATATTGCGGATGCGCTCGGCTCCAACATTCATCGACTTCAGAATTTGCAGCAAGTCTTGTTTGAGGAAATCAAGTTCAATTTCCTCTGTTATTGCTGCCAATTCAGGAGTGAGATTCGGGTAGGTCTGCTGGTAAATATCGATTATTTGCAGCAAAGATTGCATGTATTCAGTTGCGTGAGTAAGATTGCCGTAAATGAAATTAATCGGATTGTTAATTTCATGAGCAATTCCTGCAACTAGCTGTCCCAAACTTGACATTTTTTCAGTTTGAATCATTTGAGCCTGAGTCTGCTGCAATTCGAGCAGAGCATTTTCTAGCTGAACAGCTTGTTCTTTTAACTGCATTTCTGACTGCCTCAAAGCCGATTCAGTAGAGATTCGCTCGCTAATTTCCTGCTGCAAGAGCGCGTTTTTTTCTGTAACTTCCCGCGTTCTATCTTGCACTTTTGCCTCTAAAGTCTGGCTGTACTCCTGCAATTTTTCATTGGCTGCCGACAAGTTTTTATATAGAAAAGCATTTTCTAAAGAAATCGCAGCTTGAGTAGAAAGAAGTTTTAAAACTTCCTGCCTTTCTGCTGTGAAAACACCCGCTGCCAGATTATTTTCTAAATAAAGCACAGCAATTAAAGTACCTTGATTGATAATAGGCATACATAAAACAGACTTAGTATTGTTTTTGACAATGTAAGTATCATTTTTGAATAGTTCATCCTTCCCGGCATCATCTAAAACAACATCTCTTTTCGTTCGGACTGCATAATTTATTAGAGACAATGGCAAATCCTGACTGAAAGCGATGGGAAGCGACTGCTGTACTATTATCCGATCTCGTTCAACAGAACCAGAGGCTTCTATTAACAAGTCGCCATTTTTTGCTAAAATTAAAAAACCGCTTTGGGCGCCAGCGTTCTCCATCAGAATTTTTAGCAATTTTTCTAGCAATTTACTCAAAACAACTTCGCTAGCTAAAATTTGCGAAGCCTTCATTACTGTTGCTAAGTCTAAGAAAGAATTACCTACTGTAGTATTTATAGATGTTGTAGTTTTTGTAGAAATAGTTCTCTCAAAGCTGGCGTTCTTAGCAGCAGATATCAGAGAAAGAAGCGGAGGATATCTTGACTCCAAATCTGCAATCTTAGTCTTTGCTCCCCACCGAGCGTAGCCGTAGTATGCTGATGCCATGTAAGTCTGACCGATCTCCTCTCTGGAGGCCCTTAAATAAAATTCAGCCGCCAGTTCGCAAGCTAAAGCTTCCTCCTGAACGTACCCGTGTTTTTTAGCTCCCGCGATGGCGAGATCGTAATACTCCATCGCTTCCCAATTTTGCCCTTTCACCCGCGCTATTTCTGCCTCAACCAGATCGTATTTATGCTGATAATTAGCCGGAGCATGGTAAGCCCAGCCCTTCATTTTTGCTTGATTCAACTCCACAACAGCCAGAGCTTCTTGTTGTTCGCTCTCCTTTCCAGATTCAGCCCGAGCTCGTAAATCGGGATACTGAGCCAGAAGAGCTAGCGAATAGTAGAAGTTGTGGACAGCAACCGTCATGTGTCCGGGTGCTGCTGCTTTATATTTTTCAGCGATTGAAGCATTTTCGATGGCAGCAGCAAACTCTTTAAACAAGTAAGATAGAATTGCTTTAGCAAGATAGGCAGCAAAAAGGGATATCTGATTGTTTGCTGTTTCTAAGATCGGCAGCATTTCTACTTCATCAAAACTCTCGCCAATCAAACAGCATTTATCAGCAGTCGGTCGGGAGAGATTCAAAACAAGCTGCCTCCATATTTTAATGTAGTAGACCCCGAATTCTTGTTTGAGTTTCAGCAGTAAATCGAGATAATGAGCTTGGCGCGACTCTACAGATTCTAGGTAGTTGCCAATTAAAAATATATGAGCGCAAGAGTTCAACGCACAATAGCCAGCATATTCTACATCTCCAGTATCCAGACCGCTTTGCACCCCGAATTGCAAAGCATCTATTGTTTCCCTAGCGTGTTCTTTCCAATGTCTGATAGTAACGTTAAACAGAGTGTACACTTTAGCTGTGAGTTCTTTAGCATTAAATTGCTCTAACAGCTTCAAAGCTATCTGACCGGAATAATATCCTGCCTCTAAATCTCCAAGTGCTGCACACAGGAGCAAGCCATAAATGCTGTAAGCGTAAGCTGCTAGCGCTGAATGACCGTTTTCAATGCAGAGATTAATTTGAGTCAATACGATGGGCAAAACCATCTCAGGCTTGGCAATAGAAGCGGGAGCTGAGATAGTCACCAGCAGCCGCATCGCCGCCAGTTTATCAGGAGCGTTCATTTCGGGAACATTTTCCAAATCTGCCAGCGCAGGCAATTTTACTGAGGCATTTCCGGCTTCTAGCAATTTGGGAGAAACCCCGAGCACGGACAATACTTCCCAACCCGTATCAATAGCTTTAACGAGCTGGTTCTGAGCGACAAAAGATTGAATTTTTAGCTCGTATACTTTCACCTTATCGAGTAGGGTTTTTGCCTCTTGTAAAACAGCGTCAGCTAGTAGTTCAGAGTGCTTGAAATTGGTGTTTAAAAATTCGGTTTCTACAGCTTCTACATAGAGGTTAAGAGTCAATTCATACTGACTTTGCCAGCTATTAACAGCAAGGAGTTCCAAACCAATATTTAGATACCTGGCAGCAGCTTCGTAAGCTGTCGCTGCTTTGGCTTTCTGACCGGCAATTAGATTGAGGAAAGCTAGTTCATCTTTTTCTACTTGCCCAACTATTAAGTCAGTGCTAAAATTAAGTTGATTGACCAGAGCAAAAATATTTTCTTTTCTGTCTTCAGGGCTGGTATTTTGCAGTAAAAGTTTGCCAATGCTCAGGTGAGTCAATTTTCGTTCGGATTCGGGAATCAAAGAATAAGCGGCTTGCTGCACGCGATCGTGCAAAAACTTATAGTCTACCCTGGAATCGCTGAGAATAAGTTCGCCTAGTTCATCCTGTTGAAAAACTAGCGGGATTTTGTAGTTTCCACTTAGAGGCAAAATTAAACCTGACTGAAGTGCCGGCCACAGACTAGAAGCAGTAACTGATTCTGACTCTTCATTCACAATTGCCAAAACGCTTAAATTAAAAGTGCTGCCGATGCAAGCCGCCAATTTTAAGACTTTTTGCGTTGATGCTGGTAGCTTTAGAATATTCTTTGCTATCAGTTCAACGATATTGCAATCCGCAATGCCGATGGTTTGAATAAGTTCGATATCCCACTGCCAAATACCGATACAAGTGTCGTAAGTTAGCAGTCGTTCGGAATCCAGCACTTTCAGCAGTTGAGTCAAGAAGAAGGGATTGCCTTGGGTTTTATTGAAAAGCAGTTCTGAGAAAGATTTTATACGGCTAACTTCGGGAGATTCGTTGAGCGCCTCTGCAATTAGCTGCCTGACATGGTTTAGCTGTAAAGGTTTAACAGCAATATTATGGATGGCAGCCCCACTTTCTCGAATCTTTTCTAATGTCTGAATCAAGGGATGAGCTGGATTGACTTCGTTATCCCGATAAGCTCCAATCGTTAACAGGTATTGGCTGTCGCGATCGCTCATCAGCAGTTGGATTAATTTGAGGGATGCTGAATCAGCCCACTGCAAGTCGTCTAGGAAAAGAACGAGGGGGTGTTCGGGTTGACAAAAGACTTTGAAGAACTGACCAAAAACGCGATTGAAGCGGTTTTGGGATTCATAGGAACTCAGTTGCGGTACTTCTGGCTGATGACCGACAATCAGTTCAAGTTCGGGAATAACATTAATAATTAGAGAACCATTTTGACTCAGTGCCGTTAAAATCTTCTCTTTCCAAACAGCTATTTTTTCAGAATCTTCTGTTAATAGCTGTCGCAAGAGTGACTGGAAAGCTTGAATCAGCGAAGCGTAAGGAATATTGCGCTTAAACTGGTCAAATTTACCAGCAATAAAATACCCCCGCTTGGCTGCAACAGGTTTGTGAACTTCATTCACCAAGCAAGATTTACCAATTCCCGAATAACCGCTGACCAGCATCATTTCGGCTGTGCCGAGGCTGGTTCGTTCAAACGCTTCCATTAATACAGCTACCTCTTTTTCCCTGCCGTAGAGCTTCTGCGGGATCAGCAGTTGACCGGATAAATCTTTAGACCCTACAATAAATGGCGAAATTGTACCGAATTCCTGTAGCTGAGTTAGGCAATTTTCTAGATCGGCTTTTAATCCCTCAGCAGTTTGATACCGCTCTTCTGCGGTTTTGGCTAATAATTTGAGCGTGATGTCAGAAATTGCTTGGGGAATTTCTGGATTTAACTGAATCGGCGGAACTGGTTGCTTTGCTAAATGGCAGTGAATCAATTCCATTGGGTCTGTGGCTGCAAAAGGCAGGGAACCTGTCAGCATTTCATAAAAAGTTGCACCCAAGGAGTAAAAGTCGGTACGGTAGTCGATCGACCGATTCATCCGGCCAGTTTGCTCTGGGGATATATAGGCTAGCGTGCCTTCCAGACAATTAGGATTGTTAATTGTTTGGTTTTCTCTGCCCAGGCGAGAAGAAATGCTAAAATCTATGATTTTAACCACCCAAGTTGCAGTACGGACAATAATATTGGGCGGCTTAATATCTTTATGAACGATCTGCTGTTTGTGGAGTTGCCCTAAAGTTTCGGCTAACTGAATTGCTATTCGGAGAAAGCCGATAAAATCGTTCTTGAGAGAAGCAAGGATGTAATTCAAAGATTGAGCGCCAAAATCTTCCATAATTAAGGCGAAGCTGTTCTGGTATCTTTCCAGCCCCAAGCACTTAACAACTCCTGGGATGTTCAAGTTTTTCGCGATTTCATATTGATACTTTAAATTAGCAACATCAATAGGATGTGGATACTTAGAACTTAGTAGCTTAACAATAACAGGCTGTTGGTTCTGAAGCTTCAGCCCCCGATAAACAACTGTTTTCACGCCTTCATTAATTTTTTTTAAATTTGTGTATCCCGGAAGTTTTAGCATATTTTTTGGTAATTAATAATTCGTTTATAGTGCAATACGCTTGGGCCCGTGGAAAATTATAGCGAAAATGTTGGGCGGCCCTTCGGCTTCGCTCAGGAACCGTGAAACGGAGGGTTCGTTCAAGGAGTGCCCAACCGTAGCGCGATCTGTTTTTTAACACTAACCCAAGCGTATTGGTTTATAGTGGCTTTAACAGAATTTACGCAACATCACCGCAGGCAGGGGGCAACCCGAGGGGACTTGCCCCTACGAAAGGTTGAGCCTTCTGCTGTTCGAGGTAAGCCCTGTTTTAATATTTATGAGATTGGGCAATACTGCGGACAGTTGTGGAGGATCTCGCCCTTGCAGAGTCTGGAGAGGTACGTTGTTGGGCGGGGCCTCTTAAGAGCGCACAAGCGCAACAACGTACCTCTGACCAGAGTTCTGCCGGTCGCAATCTCTTTTCTGTCGGAAATATAGCTCGGGAATTAAAGATATTATTCCGTTTTGGTATTAGCTTTTTTTTCGCTTCGAGCGCTGTAAATTCATTGCTGCTGCACCCCGGCACAGGTTTCAGAACCAAGCATCCCTCTCACCGATAATTTGTTTTGCATACTCAATCTCAAAAATTTGTTTTAAAATAGCACGGGCAGCCTGCATAGCTGACATAACGGTTGCTTCGACACAGCCGGAATTGTAACCGTTGTCGATCCAGTCGCCCGTCAAGTAGAGGTTAGCGAAGCCTGATTCATCGGTTTTGAGCCGATATTTTGTACTTCCGGGAACAGAAAGCACGTAACGCTCTGAAGGATCGATGTTGACTCGCCAGTATTGAGAGTAGAAACGTTCCTGTCCCTGCTGGTTTTTTAGATCGACAAGCAAATCCCAATTCAACCCTTGAGGGTTTTCTGGAGTGGTAGCTTTAGGCCACAGGTGGCCAATGTGGTTTTCAAGGAAGTTGATAGCCTGTTTTTCTACTTTCTCCTGTTCCCTTTTCGGGAAACCGCGATCGCTGCTGGGAGGAATTCCTGAGTCTGCTATTACGCCTGTAAAATAAGCAAGATTGTAGGGATAATGTTCGGAAGACCAATTTTCGCGCTGGATCAAATCGCTCATATCGGCATAAGTATCGAGGGGTTCTACATAAGAACCGACCACAGGAGGGCCCCCCCTCCACCCCAACTGCTGTAAATTAGATTTAAGCCACAACTGTCCGCCTTGAGTTGGAACTGTTTCGATTTGATTCACCATCAACGCCCATTTTTGATGGGCAGGATTTTTTTCAGCATTAATCAAATCGCCGCAGATAAAGGGTAAAGCTCCTAGAGAAATGCCGAGAATTACCAAGTCAAAATCTTCTCCAACATTGAGAGTGACTGGGGTTTCATTATCTTGCCAGGGAGTCCAAAAAGACTCCAAATTTACCTGCTGTTGCTGGAGTTCTTCACCTTCTACAATTTGCTCGTAGCGGGGTTGGCTCGGCCAGCAGAGGAGCCTCTTAACTTTAATCAGCGGCTCGTATTCCCGAGCTGGTTCTTTGAGATTCACCTGGCGTCCCAAAGAAATGCTAGCGATCGACTGCTGCGCGCCGTCAAGGTGCAACTGTTTCACGCGGTGGAAAAACTCAAACTTGACACCCCGACGTTTCAGCACTTTATAAAGCGGGGCGAAAACCGTATCTCCCATACCAGCTTGCATTTTCCACATAATCGCCCCGCTGTACTGGAAAATTACGGTTGTTAAGATGCGGATTGCTGTTCCTGCTGCCAGTCTGGGCTGATGAACGTTCCCCCCAGGAAAGGCATAAACAAGGTCGTACAAAACGCGGATAAATGCTGAATTGATGCTGGTTTCCCCGGCCCCGTGTTTTTGCAGCCACTCTCTATAGTCGTATTCGTCTAAAGAGTCTAAAGAACCAGAATAAATTACTTCATCTACAAACAATCCCCGAATGTTGGCAAATGCTAAATCTAACAAAACTATAATCCGAAATGTATCGTCATCTTGCTCGAGTTCTGCCTCGATAGAGCTTCTCAACCGCTGCATAAATCGCTCTAAAAGTTTAAGAATGATTCTGTGGTGTTCGGGGCGGTGAGTGCGGGTATCGTCCGGCATAGATTTTGCTAACTTGTAGGCCAGATCGAGAAATGTTCCTTCTGATGTTAAATCAATAGTGTCTAAGGTAGTTCCTATCAGTTTCATAGCATTTTCCAACCACTGACACCAGCGGGCTGGTTCTTTGAGAAGTAACTGCACCAGTTGGTCGGGAAGGTGAAGCGGTGCGATTTCTGAGGTGAGTTTAAGAGTTTCCCCGCCAATATCTATCTGTTTGGCAAGAAGTTCTAACCAGTTCGGGATTTGCTGATTGCTGGATAATCGGTTAACTGAACGCTGAGATTTTAAAGAGCTTGAACCTTCAAATCCATCGCGCATCAATTTGAGCAGAGAGCAGATATGCTCCCACATCGAGAAATAGCCCCCTCCTTCCCAAGGAAGCAATTTATTCGCGGGAAAGTTGAACGGCCACTGAACCCAGCGACCGTTAATATATTCTTCGAGAACTACGAGATTGTGAGGCTTGAAGGCATCTTCTACGCTCGAAAATGGGCCGTCTTCTCCTAATTCCTCGTAGCACTGCTTCATCAATCGAAAAGCATTCTCGTAAAATCCAAAGAAAATGTGCAATCCATGTTCTTCAATGCGGTAGGTAGGTTCGCGGTAGGGGGGGTTCGGCTCCACACTGCGTCCTGATGCACCCTTACCACCTAAACGCCAGCCCTGCTGGTACACGGTAATATCGTAGAGGGCATTCCATCCCGGCTGGCTGGTGAGTTCAAAAGCAGTAGTTAGGGAGGCTACTCCCCCTCCCAAGATGGCAATTTTTTTGAGTTTGGGTGCTGAAGCCATGTGTTTGTTCAGTAGATTATCTACTTTCAAAAGTATATCTTTCAAAATGGAAGTGGCGAGCCAGTGCTGTTATGCAATAATGGCAAGTTATCGCCCGCTTTTTTACAAGCTGACTCACAAAAAGGGTAGCCTAAGAATGCGCTTTCCAAACCGCAGTACCGTTTTCGACTGTGAAATCAAAGTTGAGCCAGAAAGCTAGCTTGGGTTGTATGTTTGCTGATTGTTCTGTTTGTAGGCTGCCTTTATAAAGTCCCAGTTCTTTGACGATGGGGTGGCTGGCAAAATCGTAGACTGTCACCTCGAACTGAGAACCCAAAGAATCAAAACTTAGGAGTTGTCCTGCGTGAAATTTTGACACTTTCATGGGAATTTCTACGATAGCTTGATAGCAAGCTTGTTTGCCGTCTTTTTCATCGCGAAACTGCTTGAGCATGACTACAGGAATTTCTGCATTGAGCAAGTATTCTAACAGATTTAGCGGCAGCCACAAGCCTGGGATTTCAATGATACCGTCGTTCGCGAAAAGTAACTGCGTGATGTTAGTTACTGCTTCGGAATAACTAGCCCATTTTTTGGGTAATTCGTTTTTGCTCTCTACATTTTTGGACGATACTCTGATTAGCTGTTCCCATTGGGCTTCTGTTTGGGCCGTTAAAGTTTTCCACGTATAAGTGTGCAAGCTGAAGGGTTCTTGCAAGTGATTGTTAATTGGGGGAATTTTGAAGCCACCAATTTCCTTCGGTATGCCGTATACCTCGCGACCTGAAACTAAAGCCGGTGAATTGCTGACAAATATGTAGGGGACGAACCAAGCAAAACGGTCTATTTTAAAGACTGGGCCGCATTGTTTCCCGACCATAGTCAACATCCAAATCACAACTTCCTGCTCGTCGATATAACCGCGATCTCGGTCGGGCTTGTCTCTAGAAGCCAGGGAATCTATAGTTCCAAAGGTTAGTATGATATAGTTTGTGGCCGGGCGGTACTCGATTTGTGGGCTGGTTAAATTATTGAGGTATTTGTCGCACAAATTCTGTAGTTTATGCAAAGAACTTTCTAACACAAACCCATAGAGGTTTGTACCTTTGATGTCGTAGGGTTGCAGAAAACACTGCTCGTTAGCTCGTTCAATATATTGCGGGGGTTTTGAAGGATTACTGCCGCCCGATAAAAATGTCTCGCCAAATTTATGTGCTTCTTGTTCTATGCTTTCGCCTCTGGCAGCAAGGTCAAGGAGCAGTTGCTCTGGCGAACCCGGCGGTTTTGCGAGGATGTCTGCTAATTTTTGCGGGTTGTGGAGCAGTTCCGCGATCGCGCTGCTTGCTCCTAGTGCCGTGCGAAAGCCTGTTTGCAGAAGTTGAGCGGCGCTGTTAACATTCATTGCTTTACGGCCTCGTCGTGAGTTAGCTTGCAGACTTCTTGTATTTCAGTCATATCACAAATACCGCTCGGTTCGATCCGAATTAACGCCAATTTTCTCAATCACAAACTCTTTATCGAGCCATCGAGAAAGCAAACTAAGTTCACGACCCACCTATACTTCATGTGACCGTTGGGGCGATCCGTGTGGTGTATATCTGACCCGACAGCGGAGTCGGTCAAACTTGCTGCATTACTGCACTGGTAGGCGGAGATGGAGCGATCGCGGCGGTTGGGGGCGATCGTCATAAACTAGCAGACTGCTGCCAACGGAGTAACGAGCGTTTTCCAGTGTTAGAAAGCATGGAAACTGAAGCGATAGCTCCTGTGACTTGTTCTGGCCGGCACCTCTTTCGTAGCGCTGCAACTGTTCTGGCGTTGCGGTGGCCGCTGATTTCTTGAACGATCCGCAATGGGATACCCGCGTTGCTCATCTGAGTGAGCGCAGACCTTCTGAGGCTGTGGGTGGAAGCGCCGGTGATGCCAACAAGTGAACAGGCTTCTTGGAACAGGTGAGAGGCTGCTTCCGGGTTCGCGTGTTTCCAGCGGTGGTTGAGGTGGCGGCTGGGGAACAGGTAGGGGTGTGAGGGATGTTTGTAGGTTTCTAACAGCAGCCTCAACTCTTGAATGATCGGGATAGTGCGGGTGACGAGCTTGCCTTTGGTGTTGCCTTTACGGATAATCATGGAGGAGCGGACGACGCCCGCCGGGGTGAAAACATCGATGACTTTCAAGCTGCACGCTTCGGCAATCCGACAGGCGGTGTAGAGGCAAATTCCGAAAAGGGCGCGATCGCGATCGCTCTGCAAACCTTCGCTGAACAGCAGTTCGATTTCCTCTTGCGTTAGGATTTTTGCTTGCCCGTGTCCCTCTATCTTCATGCTTGGTGTATACCCGACCCGATACCAGAAAGTTTGCCGCAAATACTGCACTGCTGCATTCGTCGGGGGTATTTCTTAATGTGGCGGTTGCGGGCGATTGTCGCAAACTAGCTCTGCTAGCTAACGCGGTAAAGGTTCAAAAGTCACAGTTAACAGTCCGCGATTCAGAACAATTGCTATAAAATTAGGGAATTATTAGATGTTATTAATTTTCTTGCCAAAATTGAGATACAGTTATCAGGCAAGTTGAGGAGTTAATCCTTTGGAGATTGAACCTATTGCAATTATTGGTATCGGATGCCGTTTTCCTAGTGCAGTCAATCCTGAAACTTTCTGGCATCTGCTTTGCCACAAGATTGATGCGATCGCCCCCATTGCCTCTAATCGCTACGACCTACATTCCTGCTTGCTCCGCGACCCTATTTCACAGCAGTCGCAATTTATACAAGGTGGTTTTTTAGAGCAGATAGATCGATTTGACCCGCAGTTCTTTAATATGGCTCCTCAAGAAGCTGTCAGCATCGATCCTCAACAACGGCTGTTACTGGAAGTCACCTGGGAAGCCCTTGAAGATGCTGGGTTAATCCCTCAAAAACTCTCAGGAAGTGCAACAGGAGTTTTTGTCGGTATTGCTGGCTCTGATTACTACGAAATGATGGCAGAAGCACGCACGACGAATGGCTATGCAGTTTCTGGGAATCTCAGCAGTGTTGTTGCTAACCGTATTTCCTACGTGCTTAACTTTACAGGCCCGAGTTTGTCAATTAACACGGCTTGTTCCTCCTCTCTAGTGGCGGTTCATCTTGCCTGTCAAAGCTTGTACAGGAAAGAATCTAGTTTAGCAATAGCTGCAGGCGTGAATATCACGCTATTGCCTGAAGTAACAACAAGCCTAACCAATGCGGGGACGATCTCAACGACAGGACGTTGCAAAACATTCGATGCTCAAGCTGATGGCTTCGTTCGTGGTGAGGGAGTTGGTGTTGTCGTTTTAAAGTTGCTGTCTCAAGCATTGGCAGACTCTGACCCCATCTATGCAGTCATCCGGGGTAGTGCAGTCAACCAAGATGGACGCAGTAATGGACTGGCTGCTCCCAATCTGCAAGCACAACAGGCACTACTGCAGCAGGCTTATCAGAATGCTGGAATTTCGCCGAGTTCAGTTCAATATGTTGAAGCACAAGGTACTGGAACTCTGTTGGGAGATGCGATCGAACTCAAAGCCCTGGCAAATGTTCTAGGAGCGAATCGCCCTCCAGGAGATAAATGTCGCGTTGGTTCTGTAAAAACCAATATCGGACACTTAGAGGCAGCCAGTGGAATTGCCGGATTGATTAAAGTGGCATTGTCCCTCAAGTATGGAAAGATTCCGCCGAATTTGCATTTTCAGCAGCCAAATCCGAATGTGGCATTAGATAAACTGTCATTGCAAGTACAGCAAACTTTGGAGGCTTGGCCAAACGATCGCCCTTGTATTGCGGGTGTAAGCGCGTTTGGCTTTGGCGGCACGAACGCTCATGTAGTGATGGAAGCAGCACCCGATTTGGTGGTGGACTCTTCTGAGATCGATCGCCCTTTACATCTGCTGACTCTATCTGCCAAAACTGAAACAGCATTGCGATCGCTGCAAGCGCGTTATCACGAGTTTCTAGTTAATCATCCTGATGTATCAATTGCCGATGTTTGTTTTAGTGCCAATACTGGCAGAACCTCATTTAATTATCGGTTGGCCGTGACAGGGAACTCCACAGCACAAATTGCAGAACGCCTGAAAGCCTTTGCATCGTCTGGACAGTCGGCGGGGTTGGTGAGTGGCGTTGTCAAGCCCAAGAAAATACCCAAGATTGGATTTTTGTTTAGTGGCTTGAGCAACCACACACTAGGACTAGACCGTCAACTGTACGAACAAGCACCCACTTTCCGCCAAGTAGTAGATCGTTGTAATGCGATCGCTCAGCCATTGCTGGGAAAGTCTCTGCTCGATATTCTCTATTCTCCTAATACTCCGGAAAATACTACCAATACTGATTCAGAATTATTTATAGCAACATTCGCGCTGCAAGTAGCACTTTGCGAATTGTGGAAAGCTTGGGGAATTACACCCACATTCGTAATGGGAACAAGCATAGGAGAGTATGCAGCAGCCTATGCTGCTGGCTTGTTCAGTCTGGAAGACGCATTCAAGATGGTAATCTCTGGACAGCAGCATCTTCAATCTGAAAACTCAAAGGGGACGATGGTTGGCGTGCTTGCGGATGAACAGCGGGTAGCGGCTGCAATTCAACCTTATGGTGACAAGGTTGCCATTGCCTTTTATGGTGGATCGCAAATTGTCATTTCCGGTCAGCAAGAAGTAGTTGATGCAGTTGTGACCGATCTCAAAGCAAAAAAAGTCAAAACTCTTCCCTGGGATACATCCTATGCTTATCATTCCCCGCTGATGAAATCGCTGGAGATTGATTTTACCCAGTATAAATCAGACTATACACCCTCTGTGCCGCAAATTCCGATAATTTCTGGCTCTACAGGTCAGCTATCTGATGATGCCATGACCAAAATAGACTATTGGGTAAGTCTGATCCGCGAACCCGTGAGATTTGCAACGGGAATACAAACTATGCACGAGCAAGGAGTTACAGTATTTGTCGAAATTGGGCCAAAATCCAGTTCTTTGTCAATGGGTATGCGTTGTCTACCTGAAGTAACCGGGACTTGGCTTCCCAGCTTGCGTCCGGGGCAATCTAGCTGGCAGCAGTTGTTGTCGAGTTTGGCACAACTTTATGTTCTAGGAGTACCTGTTAATTGGTCAGGACTGGATCGTGATTATCGGCGCGAACGCCGGAGGCTACCCACTTATCCTTTTGATCGACAAAGCTATTGGTTCAACAGTAGTCGATCGTCTCAATCAAGCACTCTATCTTCACTACCTCAAGGTTCTTTGATTTCTAGCTTACTAAATCGGGGACATTCAGCAGAAAAGATTGTTCAGTCTCTTGCTGAAACGGAATCATTTTCTCCAGAGGAAGTGCAACTCCTACCAAAATTAATCGCTGCTTTAGTTCAAGATCGCCAGCAAAATGAAAGTGAATCTTCTTTGAGCAGCCCCATCACCAATCTAGACGTACCCGTCCCTCAAGCTATTGTCCTTGAATCGAATATTTCATTAATGCAAGTACAAACGGCAACATCCCCAGAAGAACAGCAGCAACAACTTGAAGAATATTTGACACAACAGATTGCTAAAGTGTTGGGATTGGTTCCATCCCAGCTTGATGTTGGACAACCACTCTATACTTTGGGGTTGGATTCGTTGATGTTAGTTCAACTAATAAACCGCATTAAAAAAGACTTTGCTTTAGAGTTGTCAATCGAGGTGTTATTTGAAAACATGACCCTGCTCGATCTGGCTCAAGAATTGCAGAGCAAATTGACCTTGTTTAAAAGTGAATCTGATGCTCCTATTATTCCTATGATAGCTGCGAGAACAGCGGCTGTTGCTTTGCCTTTGTCTTTTGCTCAGGAGTCATTTTACTCGCAAGTAAAACTAGACCCAAATAATCCCTTTGCCAATCTCCCCTACACCCTGCACTTTACAGGCGATCTAGACATTCCAGCATTAGAACGCAGTCTGAATGAATTGGTGCACCGTCATGCTGCTCTGCGAACCACTTTTGAGATTGACGCAGAACAACCCACTCAGATCGTTCATCCAACGATGAATATACCATTGTCAGTAGTGGATTTGCGATCGCTCTCTCAATCAGAACAGCAAATAGCAGTCCAACAGCTATCCCAACAGGAAGCTCAAGAATCCTTCGATATAGTCCAGGGGCCACTTGTGCGAACCACACTGCTGAAGCTCACCGAAAAACAACATATTCTGCTGATTACCATCCACCACCTGATTACAGATGGCACCTCTATCGTAATCTTTCTTCAGGAACTAGTAGACGTAGGCGGGAGTTAACCTACCATTGATTATTTCTTCAATGCTTTGCCCGAATAAGTCCATTTGAAGGG